>CALCTI010000557.1 GCA_937894105.1 uncultured cyanobacterium | reverse complement strand
TACTGATCTGTAAGGATTACAGCTTTCGCATCTGATTTTTTGTCCCTGTACTGAGCTGTCGGCGTTGTTATATCCAACCCACTTTTAATTACCCAAAATCCTTGTAGGGCCCATGGCAGTAGGTCTCATGGCAAAATAGCCTCGTGGAATATATCCATTAACCCCAGGAAGAATTAGACAACGGGGATCGGGGCGTCTTGCCACACGACCCTATTTTGGGGCAAAAACATTGAAGCTGGATCGTAGTCAGCTCGTAAAAACAAGACACGCTGAGAGGCTCTTACCAGCAAGGCAAGGTGCACAGCTAACGCACTGAGCCAATGGCTTGAATTTTGCGAACCGACCAGAAGGGCGAATCAATAGCGAATTTGCAACGTGACGAAGGCACTTACGGTTTGTTCGCCTCCCACAATCGCTATAGCGGGAGCTCCCGCCTCCATCGTTGAATCGCCTCGGGTGGAAAATTGAAATGTGGGTGCCCCTTGAATTTGGATGCCAATAATTTCTCGGCGGCTGAGTCCTAAGGATTCTAGGACCACACCTGCCTCTGCCTGGGCACTTTGGGACGCCAGCACCAGCGCCTCCTGACGTGCTTTCTGGAGTTCTGCGGGGGCAGCGGTCAAAGCAATGTTATTGACGCGGGTTGCACCGTTGGTCACCGCGCCGTCGATGATATTGCCGGAATCGTCGATCGCCGTTCGCAGGGGCAAGATCGTACGAGCGGCATAACCAATCAGCTTAGAATTGCGGTCGTATCGAGGCGAAAGGGAAATGGATTGGGGTTGTAAGTTTTCGATGGGCTGTTGATTTAGCCAATCCACCAACCTATTGGACTGGGCGGCCAGTTGTGCTTGGGTGGCGGCTGCCTCACGCCCTTGCACTTCGATGCCTAAGGTAATGACAGCCTGGGTTGAAGGTATAGCAACGGAGCCGCGACCGCCGACGCTAATAACCCGTTCTGAAAGAGTGGTTTGGGCGATCGCTTCGGGCATCGCAATAAACTGAACCACTGCTTGGGCGGCAATCGGGGCGATCGCAGCCCCCATCAAGCCCGACGTGACGGTCGATAAAATGCCACGGGAGGCGGTCCTAGTTAACGTCGGAAAAACTGTTAACCAAGACTGCGCCAGTTGATTTGCCATGGAATCTGCTCCAGAGAACGACAACAGAGCGCAGGTTTAAATCACCGCACGGAAACAGTCACCTAAAAGCGGCGTTTAAAACTGGCCCTACGGACGATCTTGTAGCTCAACACCCTCTTCGCCGCCAACGCCTATGCCAGTTTCAAAAACGCTTGCCCCAGTTAAGGTCACATTGTCCATTTGCGCCCCATACACGTCCACTTCGTAAAGGGTGGTGGCACTTAGGTTTGCCTGGTCCAGGTTGGCTTCGCTCATATCCGCTTGGGACAGGTCAGCACCGGTTAAATTCGCGCCCGACAGATCCGCCCCGGCTAAATCAGCGCCCTCTAAATTGGCGTTGGACAGGTTCGCATTGCGCAAATTCGCCCCTCGCAAGTCAGCTCCAATTAAATGGCTATCACTTAAATCTGCACCCGATAGATCGGCTCCATAAAGGTCACAGCCGCCACAAAGTCCTGTGTCGTGCAATGTGTTCAAATCCTCTGGCTCAGCGGCGCTACCCGTGGCGCTCAAAGGCATTGAAACAGCTGCTAACAGTCCTAAAGCAATACTAATTCCTACATTTTTCGTATGTTTTTTCATATTAAAATCTCACTCCGTCCCACATCTCTAGAATAAAGCTTTTGCCCAAGGGGCGATCGCAAAAGCTGGTTATTCTTTACTATTTCTAACTATTGAATTAATTCGTTACTTTCACAGGGTAAGAAAATTACGACGAAAGGAGTAGTAAGTGAGCAATTTTGAAATAAGTTCTGGAAAGAGAGTTACTGGAAAGACCGTCGCTGACCCTTCAGAACACAATTATTTATCAAGAAAATCAGCACAAAAGCTGGTGGCAATGGTGAGTGATTTTGGGGTGGTTGATTATTACGTGGGGGTAATGAAAGGGGTCATGCTGGGCATTGCACCGGGCGTGGCGATCGCTGATATCACCCACCAAATCCCTCCCCAAAACTTAGACGCTGCCCGCTATATTCTGGGGGCTTCCGTGAACTATTTTCCCCACAACACAGTGTTTTTAGGGGTTGTGGATCCTGGGGTGGGCACTGACCGGCGAGGGATCGCTTTCAAAATAAAGAAACAGGCAGAAAATCAATTAAAAACCCAGTATTTTGTAGGTCCCGATAACGGTATCTTTAGCGCAGTTCTTGATAGTAACGCTGTTGTCGATGCAGTTAGTTTAACTAATGCAAACTACTGGCGAAGTTTAAGCCCTAGCCGCACATTTCACGGGCGAGATATTTTTGCTCCGATCGCGGCCCATCTGGTTAATGGAGTTCCTTTGAAGCACTTGGGAGGGGTGATCGCCCCCGCCACACTGACTCGATTAAACCTGCCATCTCTCAAAAAAATTGACAGGGGCTGGGAGGGATCGGTGCAGTATATTGACCACTTTGGCAATGTGATTACCACCGTCCCTGGGGATTCCGTTGACGGCAAATCATGGTCGGTCAACACTAGCCAGCACAAAATCCCCGGCGTCCAAACCTACGGGGCAATGGAGCCGAGGACAGTGGTGGCCCTGGTGGGTAGCCACGGTTGGGTGGAAATTGCTCAAAATCAGGGGAGCGGGGCGATCGCCACAGGCTTAACCTACGGCGATTTCGTCCAGGTGGTGATTGGGTCCTGATTTTTTGAGCGCAGCAAAATTAAACGTTAAATTAACCGTTCAAAATCTTAGGCACTTTAAAGAAATTTTCGTCGCGATCCGGCGCGTTTTTAAGTAACC
>CALCTI010000556.1 GCA_937894105.1 uncultured cyanobacterium | reverse complement strand
CCAAACATACACCTCTGCACACGCTCCACGGTGTACAGCTATCCGTTACGCGGTTTCAGGCATTCCCAAAGCCGCTTCCCGCTGGCGCCTCTGATTCGCGATCGCCCCAAGGTGACGCCCTGGGGAAGGTATATCTGGTGGGTGCGGGACCTGGGGACCCAGGTTTGCTGACGGTCAAGGGCTTGCGATTACTGGAGCGAGCCGATGTGGTGATTTACGACGCCCTGGTCAGCGCGCCGATTTTGGAGCTGATTTGCCCCACGGCCCAACGCATTGATGTGGGCAAGCGATCCGGGCGGCATTCGTTGCCCCAGGATGAAACGAATCAGCTTTTGGTAGACCAGTCCCAGCGCCACAGGATTGTGGTGCGTTTAAAGGGGGGAGACCCGTTTATTTTTGGACGCGGCGGCGAAGAAATGGAGGAGCTAGTGGCAGCGGGCGTGGAGGTGGAAGTGGTGCCGGGGATTACGGCTGGCATTGCGGCTCCGGCCTACGTGGGCATTCCCCTAACCCATCGTCACTATAGTTCGTCGGTAACTTTTGTGACCGGGCACGAGTCCACGGGCAAATATCGCTCTCCGGTGGACTGGGCGGCGATCGCCAACGGCGCGGAAACCATCGTGATTTACATGGGCGTCCACACCTTGCCCCAGGTGACGGTCAAGCTGATGGAAGCGGGGCGATCGCCCGATACGGCGGTAGCGCTGGTGCGCTGGGGAACGCGCCCTGATGCGGAGGAACTTTACGGCACCTTGGACGATATTGTGGAAAAGGTACGGGATAGTAACTTTGCGGCACCGGCGATCGCGGTCATTGGCGATGTGGTGAACTTCCGCCACCAGATTTTGTCTATGCAGGCGATGGGCGTAACGCCCCCCATGGCTAACAACGGTTAGGGGGCGACTCCGCTGAAAATCTCCCGTCTTTTTGATGGGAGCGTTTGATAGGGGTACGTGAAAGCAGAATCCCTAAGGCGAAATCCCTAGGGTGCAAATCTTGGGGACAATTCGCGACGCCCGTCGTCTTAATCAGTTGTAGTCTGGTAATGGTGGCCCCTGATACTCGTTGATTTACTGCTGATCAAGGAGTTACTGCTGATCAAGCTGGGGTGGACTTTTAGCGGCAAGGGACGATGGATCAAAATGTGGCGCAGCGGTTTAAAGAGAATTTTTCCCAGGCCCAGGCGGCGGCGATCGCCGGGCAGTGGGACGACGTGTGCGATGCGCTGCCGTGGTTAATCGAAGTGTGGGAAAAGCAGGGGAAAGCGCCCGTCGACGGTCAGCGGATCGCCCAGCTGATGGGAAGCGTTTTGTCCTTGGGAGACACGGAGTCCCGGCGAACGGTGTCGCGATTTTGGAAGCGTTTAGGGATTTATGGTGCCGCTGTTCTGGAGCAAGTCCTGCTCGATAGCGAGGAGGATTTCCATGGGCGTTGGATGGCGGGGCGATCCCTAGGGGAGCTGGGTGCGAATGGCATGGTCGAAGCGCGGGACACGGTGCTACGGCTGATGGGGCAGCGCCAGGATGACGATACCCTGGCCATTTTGTCCGGAGCGATTACGTTTATGGGGGGGGCGGCCGTCGAATCCCTGACCGCCTTGCTGGGCAATGCGGAAACGCGCCCGTCGGCGGTGCGATCGCTGGTAAAAATTTGCCATCCTGCCATTGTGACGCCCCTATCCATGGTGCTGGATGATCCCGATCCCCAGTTGCGGGCGATCGCCCTAGAAGCCATTGGAAACTTTGAGGATGAGCGATCGCTACCGCTGCTGTTAACCGGGCTTAAGGATCCTGCCAGCGCAGTCCGCCGAGAGGCAGTTTTGGGATTGGGACGCAAGGCAAAGGGCCTGTTTAAGGCGCAAGGCGATCGAGACGGTGAGTCCCAGAAAGGGCATGCTCATCAGCCGGGCATGGGGGTTCAAAAGACCAGTGGTCAAGAAATAGAGGAAATTTTAGTGGGGCGTTTGGGGGATTTCAGCCTGATTGTGTGCGAGCAGGCAGCAACGTCCCTCGGTCGCTTACAAACCCCCACCGCCGTTATTGCCCTGGGCGAGACCCTGAATAAACACACGACCCCGGTTCCCCTGCGCCGCAGCGTTGTGCAGGCGTTGATTTGGACCGATAGGGATGAAGCGCTGGAGGTTTTGGCCACCTACCTCCACGATACGATTAAGAACCTGGCGTCCGAGCCCCAGCTATCCCACCATTCCAGCCGTAACCAAAGCAGTGCAGACGGCGACAGCTCAAACCAAACCACGTCAATGGGCATTGTTTTTTCCGGTTTTGAGAACCAGGAGCTATTGACTCAGCAAGAAACGGTCAAAGATATTATTCAAATGTTGGGGCGGGTCAGCGGCGACGAGCGGCGAGTCAGAGCTAGCGAAATTATCCAAACTTGGTGGTCCACCCTGTTTGAAGATCCCCATAACCTATCCCAGCTACTGCCCAACCGACGATTATCAGTCCCCCTGCGAGAGGCGATCGCCCAAACCTTGGGACGCCTCAGTAACCCGCGCAGCCAAGGGATCCTAGAAATACTGATACAAGACGAAGTCCCCAGCGTAAGGTACCGAGCTGAAGCCGCCCTACGCACCGTGCGCCCTAAGCAGTAATACAAAATCACTCGTCAGCCAAAAGGGCACAAAGCAAAAAAATCAGGCTCCCGACTTTTCAAAAGCAGCAGCCAAATGAGAGGGGAAGTACTCCCCTCCGAGACCTATCCTCAAAGGCGTTTCTAAACGGATCTAAACGGAACGATTCTAAACTGAGACCGCTTCAGCAACGGGCTCTTGAGTCTCCGGTGTGACCGTCTCACCCCCTTGAGATTTCAGCGTTGCGCCGAACGTCTCTTCAAGAATGCCACCTAGCACCTCTGGCAGATCCTCACAGGGAACCCCCTTCTGCACTAGCTCGCCTAACTTGGCATCCTTACCCACTTGACCGCCGAGGAAGAGCTTTACAGCGTCCACAGACTTACCGTCTTTCTTAGTTTTGGTCCCCATCAAGCCAATGTCGCCCGCCTGCGCCTGCCCACAGGAGTTGGGACAACCGGTCCAGTGCATCCGCACCCGCTCAGGAATGTGGTATTTGGCATCCAACTCGCGAGCAATTTCCAACGCACGCATCTTGGTTTCAATAATTGCAAAATTGCAATAGCTGGCACCGGTGCAGGATACGATAGATCGCTCCAAGGTGGCAGGCTCAGTTTTAAAGGTTTGCAACAGGGGCTCCTGCATCAACGCTTCGATGCGATCGTCAGGAATAAACGGAATAATCACATTTTGCTCCACGGTCAAACGAATCTCTCCGTTACCGTAAGCTTCCGCCAAATCTGCCAGCGCGTGCATATTCTCCGCGTTAAAGCGCCCCGAAGGCACATGGAGACCGATGTAATTCATGCCCTCTTGCTTCTGGGGATGCACGCCCAAGTGGTCTTTTTTCTCTTGGCAAATTTCATTGCCAGGGGCAGCGCTCAACAGGGATCGACCCAGTTCCGCCTCAATACGCTCGCGGAAGAGCTCCATGCCCCACTTTTCCATCAGCCAGAATAGCCGAGCCTTGGGGCGGGCCGTGCGCAAGCCCTCTTCCAAACCATTTTCCGTATAAACCGTCAGAATCGCCTCGCACAGGTCCACCGCCTCATCGTTAGGCGGCACCCAAACGCCCATATCCAAAGCTTCTTGGGCGCGTTGGGCGGATAGGTATCCCCCCACATGGACGTTAAAACCAAGCACCCCTTCTCGGTAGGCGGGCACAAAGGCTAGGTCGTTAATCTCTGCGTGAATGGAGTTATCACGCCCTCCTTCGTAGGCAATGTTGAACTTACGGGGCAAGTTGGAATACTTGCGGTTGCCCTTGCCGTAATCGGTAATGGCGTCTTGGGTTTTCTGAACCAGCTCGCGGGTGTCGATGAGTTCATCGGGATCGATACCCACAACGGGGGAGGTGGTTAGGTTCCGCACATTATCCATGCCCGACTGCATGGACGTTAAGCCCACCTCGTCCATGGTTTTGAAAATGGCGGGAAAATCTTCGAAGCGAATTCCCCGTAGCTGTAGATTCTGGCGAGTGGTAATGTCCCCGCTGCCGTCATCGCCGTAGCGCTGAATAACGTCGGCCATTGCCCGCACCTGGGGGGCGGTCATCAGCCCGCCTGAAACCCGCAGCCGCAACATAAACTTGTTGTGCGTTACTGGCCTGAAGAAGATTCCAATCCACTTCAGGCGAACCTGAATATCGGACTTTTCGACGTTTTCCCAGCCCGCCTCAACGTATTCTTCAAGATGCCCTATGACGTCTAGACCGTCTTTTTCTGCCTTGACTTTTTCAACAGGATTAATCTTGATCGGCTTTTTTCCAGTGTCTGCCACGGTTGCTCTCCCGCTCTAGAATCTAACGGTTATTGAAGGGATTACCTTCGAACAGATACTAGGAGGAAAATACTCGTTCTTTTTGTAGTTGCGGCTACGGCACGAAAATTGCGAACCCAAAAGTGCATAGACACCTTGCGGTTTTTGCATAGAATGTTTTGAGTTTTGGGTCTTCAGTCTTAGGTCTTCAGTTTTGGTCTTCAGTTTTGGTCTTCAGTTTTTGATCTTCA
>CALCTI010000555.1 GCA_937894105.1 uncultured cyanobacterium | reverse complement strand
CGCGTACTCCCCACTGCATAAGGCTTCTGGAGATTAATTGATGACACGCCCTAAGACTGACTTGCAGCTTTCTGACGATGGCTTTGCATAGCGCGAATAAAGCTTTCGAATAAGTAGTCGGCGTCGTGGGGACCGGGACTGGCTTCGGGATGATACTGCACCGAGAAAAAGGGTAAGTGGCGGTGGCGCAATCCGGCAATGGTGCGATCGTTCAGGTTAAGGTGCGTTACTTCTAATGTTTCATCGGCAAGGGACGTTTCCGTTAAGGCAAAGCTATGGTTTTGGCTGGTGATTTCCACTTTGCCCGTTAGCCCCGCCGGCTGGTTCAATCCTCGGTGACCAAATTTAAGTTTGAAGGTGTCTGCCCCTAGGGCCTGCCCCAAAATTTGGTGTCCCATACAAATGCCGAAAATGGGGCTGTTCTGTTGGGTCAGCGCCTGCACTGTTTCGACGCCCTCGGTTACGGCGGCAGGGTCCCCAGGACCGTTGGAGAGGAAAATACCGTCGGGTTTGTAGGACAAGATGGTGTCCATATCGGTGTCCACGGGGACGACGATGACTTTGCAACCGAAGCTAGCGAGGCGACGAAGAATATTACGCTTGACGCCAAAATCGATCGCCACCACGGTCAGGGTTTTGTCACCCATCTTGGCGCGAATATTTTCCGTCGCTGGATTAAACTCCCAGGCGTCGGGGGTGGGCTCAGTCCACTCGTAAATCTCTTCGGTGCTTACAGCTTTGGCAAGGTTTTGACCAGCCATGGGCTTGGCCGCTTGTACCTTTTGCAGCAGCTCCGCAGGGTCCAAAATTTCTGTGGAAATACCGCCGTTCATTGCCCCCTGGGATCGAATATGACGCACGATCGCCCGAGTATCCACACCATAGATTCCAGGAATGTGGTGGCGTTTTAAATAATTAGGCAAAGACTCTGCTGATCGCCAATTGCTAGGGCGGGGGGAAATGGTCCGGGCGATCGCCCCAGACGCATAGGGACGACTCGCCTCCTCATCCTCAGGATTTACCCCAACATTGCCCAACTCAGGATAGGTAAATAGGACAATCTGCCCACAATAGCTCGGGTCCGTCAGCACCTCTTGATAGCCGGTCATACCAGTGTTAAACACCACCTCACCAATGGTGGTGCCCAGTGCACCAAAGCCATAACCTTGATAAACAGTGCCGTCAGCAAGAACCAGTAGGGCGGGTTGAGGGGTAGCGGGTGACATAAGCTCGGAAAATTAAGGAATACTCAAAAGGGCTTTTTTAGGTGCTAATTTGAGACGCTAACTTGAGATGCCGACTCAAGCTCACTCTAAACGCTGATTTAGCGCTGACTTAAGCGCTGACTTCAATGAAGCTTCCTTTAGCTCGGCGGCTTCGCGTAGCTCCGTTTCTATCTAGCTCTACTCATCTAGCTCTACTCATCTAGCTCTATTTAATACAACCATTGATGGCTTCTGTTGAATAGCCTTGCAGCGCAATAAGTTGCTAGTCCTTGACTTATCTGCACCCTAACGGACTCCCCAAGCAAGTTCCTTTATAGTCATTTCTTCTACAGCCACCTATTAATTAACCAGACAGCCCGCAATTAGCCAGACAGTCAGCGATCGCTGGGAACTTCAGCAAAGCTTAGCCACCTCTTGCCGTGCGCGAAGGGTTGGCGAAAATAACGTAGCTTTAGCAGTGCCCTTCACGGTGCTTTGGTTTTTTTTGAACTGACTATCTTGAACGGACTACAAAATGCCAGATCGCAAAAATGCCAGCTTGCAGATCGCCCTCAGTCCAACAAAATAGCTACGCTATAGATAGCAATCTACTCCCAAGTAATTTACGCCGTAAGGATCTGGCTAAACAATGGCTTTTTCTCCGTTGCAATCTTTAGGAAACATTTCAAAAAATTCCTCAAAACTGTCGAAAGCTTCGTCAGTGGCGGTATCCATGCCAGCGGCGGTTTTAGCCTTAGCCCTGGTGGGCTGTGTCCCTTCCCTGTCGCCCGAATCCACGCCACAGGCGGTAGAGTCCCCCGCAAGCGAGACAGCAGACAATCCAAAACCTGCCCCACCCAAGGGGACCCAGGCGTCAGAAACAGCTGCCATCAGTACGCCCGCCCCAGCAAAAGCCCTTCCTAATGCTGGCAATGAAACGGGAGACACGTACGAATTTGCCCTAAATAAAGCCTACAGTGCAGCAAAACTTTCCCAGTCAGCGCGGGCCATGTCCGATTGGGAGTTTGTGGTGTCCCGATGGCAGGAGGCTATTAACCTGCTGCAAACCATTGAAGGGTCTGACGAGCGGGCATCAAAGAAAATTGCTGAGTACAGCAAGAACCTAGCCTACGCCCAACAACGAGCGTCCCAGATTCCTCAGGCTCCCAAGCCCATTCGCATCCAGCAGACACCGGCACGAACCGCTTCCGCCGCCAACGCCCCGAGCAGGAACCCAGTTCCCCCTTCAGCTCCTCGAGGTGCTGCGCCCTCCCAGTCGTCAAGCGCCCCCGCTACCCAAAGCAGTGCCGCCGTCACTAAGGTGCCCATTCGCAAGCGCATTGGGGGAATTCCGATTATTGAGGTGCAAATTAACGGTCAGGG
>CALCTI010000554.1 GCA_937894105.1 uncultured cyanobacterium | reverse complement strand
GTTGGCAGAGGAGTTGGATGCTCAGCTCGCGGCCCAGGGGCAGGGGAGCCGTCTGGTTATTATCGACGGCGGCGTGGAAAATTATCAGCAGTTAGTGGCGGGGCTAGAGCCGGGGGTGGAGGCGATCGTTTTGGATCCAACCCTGGACGGTGTGGCGCAAATTACGGCGGCGCTGGCGGGGCGACAGAACATCGCTAGTCTGCATGTGTTATCCCACGGTGACGATGCCAGCTTGAATCTGGGCAGCACCACCTTGAGTGCTGAGAACATTGACGAGTATTCAGCTTTAATTCAGTCCTGGGCTCCGGCGCTAAAATCGGGCGCGGACCTACTGCTCTATGGCTGTAACGTGGGCGAATCCCTCGCCGGTCAGGGCTTTTTGCAACAGTTGCGCAATTTAACCACGGCAGATATTGCAGCGTCAGACGATTTAACCGGTAGTGCCTTGTTGGGCGGCGACTGGGATTTGGAAATTGAGCTGGGACAAATTGATACGGGGGTGGCGATCGCCGAGCCCACCCGCCGCAACTTTATGGGCACCCTAGATACCGTTTCAGCCGTGCCCACTGCTAGTGGAATTAACGGAAATATTACTAGTATTGCCAACCTGAAGGCGACTCCTGGCGCAGACGGAATCAGCATTGAAGAGGCTGTGGCTGCTGTTAACACCAACGGATTAGACGACACTATTTTCCTAACTCCAGGTGGCAACTACAACATTGCTAACACTTTGAACATTAACGACGGTGGCGACTTAACCATTTTGGTGGGCACGGAGCCCACTTTAAATACAAACCCTTTACCCAATGCCCAAAAAGCAACGATTAACGGGGGAGGGGCGCAGCGAATTTTTGAGCACCCAAATACGGGTAGTTTTTTAAACCTGTACAACCTAGTAATTACCGGCGGCAACGCAGGTGGCGGCAACAATGGCGGCGGCATCCTTTGGCAATCTAATGGCGACTTAAGTATTTTCCACAGCCGCTTTTCAGCTAACACGGGGGACTTTGGTGGAGCTATCCGCGTAGAAGATGGGTTCTTGTCCGTCACAAATTCCACCTTCGACAATAATTCGTCCACAAGTGGCGGTGCCGTATTAAGCACGAATGGAACAACCAGTTCGACTTTCAATCACGTTACGGCAACTGGGAATACCACCACTACCGCTGGGCAAGGTGATATTCGCATCAATAGCAACAACAGCAACTTCACCACAAGAAACAGCATTTTTGACGATAGTGTGGTTTTTGCTGCCGGAGGCGATTTAGTCGCCACCAGCGCGCGTAATATTTTTACAACCAATGGCACTGTTACTGGTGCTACTTTCGCTGGAGCAACAACAGACCTCGCAATTTTCGCTGGAAACAACGGAACGATTACGGGCAACCTTACAACCCAAACCCCAGCTAATATTATTGAGCCCGGCGCATCCCAGGGTGTTTTCCGATTGACGAGTGGAGCAAACCCAGCGATTGACGCTTCAACGGGTACAGGGTCACCTACGACGGATCAAGTTGGGACCGCAACCGCTGGAGCTCGTAGAAATATTGGGGCTACAGAGATTACTGCCCCATCACCAACAGCTCCCACCGTAACTATTCCTGGCAATGCAACCTTGATGGAAGATATGCCTCAGGTGCTAAATGCTTTAGCTGGGGGAACTTTAGGTGTAGTCGATCCTGACTCTGATTTGAGAGTGACTGTGCGTGCCGAGCTATTTGGGACCACTACGCTCGCAGGAACCCTTGATTTTACGTCTGGCCCCGTAGCCTTGGCTGGAGACACGGTAGGAGCGGATGGAATATTAGATTTCACGGCGACGGGCGTTGATATGACCACTCGGACGGCTGCCCTCAACACGGCGTTGCAAAATCTACGCTATACGCCACCGACGAACTATCCCACCAGCGGTAACAACCAAATTAATATTGTCGTTACCGCAACGGAGGTTGCTGGCGGCACTCCTCCCTTTGACACTGAGACCCTAACGCTGGCTTATCAGGGTGTTGCGGATATTCCGGCGGTGACTGCTGCTTCTGGGTCAGCGTCCGGCACTGCGGGTGTGGCGATCGCCCTTCCCACCATCACCGCAACCCTTCAAGATACTGACGGTGTGGAAAGCTTTGTACAGCCGACCGATGGCACCACAGCGAATCAAATTGAAATTGTGGCTCAGGTGGGTAGTGTGGACGCCACGGGGGTTATTTTAGGCGGAGCGGTGAGTGGTGTGGGGACCACTGCTAATCCATGGATTGTGCCGGTTACTCCGTCTGGAACTACGGCCACAGCGGCGGGCTTAACCTTAACCTCCACGGCAAACCAGACGATTACGTTGACCGCTCAAGCGAGAACCCGTGAAGGGACCACCACGTCTGCGAATGGCAGTGGAACCGTCACGGTTACGGTAGGACCGATTGTGGTTCCCGCAAACCAGCCTCCTGTGTTGGCGTCTACGCCGGTGGAAGAAACCATTGGCATTTTCCCGGAAGATGCGGTTTCAGCAATGGGGACGGCGATCTCTGACTTTATTACCAACGGCAGTATCACTGACCCCGATAATATTGCGGCCCCTGAGGCGATCGCCCTAACCGACATCAACAATAACTTTGGAGCCTGGCAGTTTTCCATCAATAATGGCGCAACCTGGAACCCAGTCCCCGTGACCGTTAGCGAGACTTCGGCCGTGCTTCTTGATGCCAATGATCGCGTGCGTTTTGTGCCCAATGCCAACGCTAACGGCGATACCAGCATCCGATTCCGAGCTTGGGATCAAACGGCGGGACTATCGGGGAACACCGGTATTAACACGGCTGGAGCCGGGGCACCCGGATCTCCCTTTAGCCAGGCGAGCAAGAATGCTTTGCTTAGGATTTCAGCCCTGAACGATGCGCCTACGTTTACGCCAGGGCCGAATCAAACAGTTAATGCTGATTTAGGGGTTCAAACTGTCCCTAACTGGGCAACTAACTTTGTGGCCGGTCCCGCAGACGAAGTGGTATCTCAAACCCTTGCGGCATACAACGTAGCGGTGACCAGCAACCCCAGTATTTTTGCGGTGGCTCCGGCGATCGCCAC
>CALCTI010000553.1 GCA_937894105.1 uncultured cyanobacterium | reverse complement strand
GCGATGGGACAAAGATCTCCTACAACTACGCACATTTTGCGGCACAAACACCCCAAGCAGCTTGATCTGATCATTTTCAGATGCCAACGACGCTTCTTTCACCAAACTCGGCAACCGCAGCCGTCCATACTCTGCCTGCAATGCTCTAGCGTGGGCAGCCAAATCAAACCCCGGAACAATATCGTTGGAATTACTGTGTTGAACTTGGATATCAAATAAAAACTGTTCGCGCAGTGAGCTATCTGCCTGAATAATTTTCCGAACATCCTCAAAGTAGCGATTCCCAAGACGCTCCCAATTAAAACCCGTATCCAAACGAGGCAACAGTTTTCCATAAAACCAATCGGGATTCTGTTGCTTCGCCAGCTCTGACGTAAACCGCCGTCCTCGAGGCAACCAACTTGGGCGCGAATAATAGCGCACCTCTTTCCAGCGCTGGTTCAAAACTTGAACATCGACGGATAACGACTGTGGCTGAAATGGCACTGCCAATACTGCCTGTACCGCCGTATCCTGAACAAATGCCTTGAGGGGCTTTTGATACTCTTTGACCTGCCCTGTCAACTCCACCGCGTGCAGCTCACGCTCAAACGCTTTCGCAAACTGCGCTAGTGCCGATTCCGCCGCAATCTCCTAAACGAGATAACCAACCAACAAACTGGTAGCCGTCACAGGTTCAACCATAGGAGTCGAGGAAAATCAGTAACGTACGTAATCCCCTTGAGCATATCCCACCGAAAGTGAGATTTATCCTATTGCCAGCCCTACGGTAATCTCGCTGCCCCCGATCGCGATCGCCCTTGAGCAGGGGGACAGCTTTTAGGCACAATGGGCACAAGCTTCCCACTTGCCGTAACCGCTGAATGCTGTGACCGATCCCGCCAATTCCCCTAACGCCGCTGCATCGCCAGAGCCCCCCGCCGAGCAATTGGAACGGGCAAAAAAAAGCCTTCAGCAAACCCTATGGCGCTATCGACGGCAGGAAAATCCCGAGCTAAAAAAGGCGTTGGAAGGGGATCTCAACACCATTGAAGCCTTGCTGCGGAAGCTGGATCGGTTTGTGGTGCGCATTGCCGTGTTTGGCATGGTTAGTCGTGGCAAGTCGGCGGTGTTGAATGGGTTGATGGGCAATGAGGTGTTGGAAACGGGGCCGCTCAATGGGGTGACTCGGGTGGCGCGAGCACTGGAATGGGAGCTGGATGGGGAGGAGCGATCGCTGCGGGTGGAGCTGGTAGATACGCCGGGGCTGGATGAAATTGAAGGGGAAGGACGAGCGGCGATCGCCTGGGATGTGGCGGACGGGGCAGATTTAATTTTATTTGTGGTGGCGGGGGATATTACCCAGGTGGAATTCCAGGCACTGCGCGAGTTGCGGGCGATCCACAAGCCGCTAATCTTGGTATTCAACAAAATTGATTTATATCCCGAAGCGGAACATGGGGTGATTATCGACCGGCTTAAGGCGTTGATGCACCTGGAGGAAGCCGATGGGGGCGATCGCCCCGAAAAGCCTCAGGAAGAGACTCAGGAAGCGTTGGAAACCCTGGACAATGTGGAGTCCCCAGAAGATTTATCAAACTGGCAGCCGGTTTTGCCCGTGGACGAAGTGGTATTAGTGGCGGCGGAACCGTCTCCGGTAAAGGTGCGAGAGGAGTGGCCCGACGGTCGCATTAATTATATTTGGGAGTCGCCGCCGCCCAATGTGGACAACTTACAATCATCCATTCGCACCATTGTGGAGCGCGAAGGGGAGCTATTGTTGGCGTTTAATGCGTTGTTTCAAGCGCGGCTGAAGGAACAGGCGATCGCCAAAAAAACCACCACCCATTTAGAAACGGGCGCAGAAAATAACGGTTGGAAAATTATTCAAATTAAGGCGGTTTTAGTCACCCTTAGCCCGGTGATCGGTTTGGATCTAATTGGCGGATTCGTGGCCGATCTTTGGTCGGTTAAACAGTTAGCCACCCTCTACGGATTACCGTTAACGAATTACGGGGCACAGGACCTGTGGCGATCGCTTGCCATTAGTAGCGGGACATTGGCGATCGCGGAAATCCTATCCGTCGTTACGATCAGTGATCAATCCTTTTCCGTTTCCCTAGGGCTAGCACTATTACAAGGATTTTGTGCCGCCTGGGGTAGCCAAAAAGTGAACAAAGCCGCTCGCAGTCACTTAGAAAAAGGCTGCACCTGGACCGACACTGGATCGGACACAGTGGCGCGAGGTCTATTAGATACGGCAGAAGAAGGCACGTTGCTTTATCGGTGGCGATCGCAATTAATGGCCCGTATCAATCAGTCAACCCCAAACCCAAGCGAAAACACAGAAAAAAGCGACCCCCCTTAGCCATTTTCAAAACAGCTCTCCAGCCAATAATCCCAACATTAAGACTCTAATAAATTCCAGTGAAGTAAATCCTAGTGAAATAAATTCCGGCGAAATAAATGCCAATAAAATAGTGCAGGTCAAAAAATTGAGCCTGCACTCCTTAAATCGATAACTTAATCGACAATATCTAGGGCAAAAGTGCCCGCCGAAGGTTTTAGTACTAACCCCTAGGCATCTTGGCTGGCGGTGTTCTTCTCACCATCCTCTTGTTCCTTCTTCTCCTCATCCCCCTCATTATTCATAGGCGGACGGCGACCACGATGATGACGCCCAGTGGAACGCTTGCGGAACTTCCGCGCGTAGGCCAAATTTCGTTGTGCTTTTTCTTTTTTTAGATTGCGGCGTTTTGCCATAAGTTATTTCCCGATCAGCCTGTCTAGCATAGCGTAACCTGTTCAGCCCTAATAAAATTTCATCGGACGTCTTTCACCTATCCGTCTACCCGCCTCCTAAGCATTTCGCCGGTCATCTCAAACCGCCCCAGCCCAAGAATCCGAACCTTTTCCCCCAGGAAATCCCACCCAACTGATGGAGAATCTCGTTCCGTCGGCAACGTATAGTTAGACATAATTAAGTATTAGTAGTGAACAGTTAGCTTTTTTCCGTATGCCCCACCAAATTTTGCTGGTTGATGATGAACCCGGTCTTCGCGAAGCCGTGCAAGCTTACCTAGAAGACAGCGGCTATGGCGTCCGTGCCGCTCGCGACGCCACAGAGGGGTGGGAGTTATTGCAGCAATTTACGCCGGACTTGGTTATTTCCGACGTAATGATGCCGAAAGTGGACGGCTACGAATTTTTGCAGCAAATGCGCGACGACGATCGCTTCAAAGGCTTACCGGTGGTTTTCCTGACGGCAAAGGGAATGACCATGGACCGCATCCAAGGCTATAAAGCTGGGTGCGATGCTTATTTATCGAAGCCCTTTGATCCAGATGAATTGGTGGCCATTATTAGTAATTTGTTAGATCGTCGCCAAACGGTTATTTCATCCACCGACGGCGAAGGAGGCGAAGGGGAACACGACATTGCAGAGCTGGCGCGGCAGGTGGCAGAAATTAAGGCCTTACTAACCCAAAGCCCTCAGGGAATTGTCACAACGCCGCCACCGATTAATGTGTCCCTAACGCCGAGAGAACAAAGCGTTTTAAATTTGGTCGCCCAAGGGTTAATGAATAAAGAAATTGCCCGCCGTTTAGAAACCAGCATTCGCAACGTGGAAAAGTACGTCAGTCGACTGTTTAGCAAAACCAGCACCAAAAGCCTCACAGACTTGGTGCGCTTTGCCCTAGAACACGGCATAACAACGGACTAATAACTGTCACCAACCAACCTTTAATTCCTACTTGTAAAGATTCCACCTATCCCATCCCCTAGATTGTTTTGCCGCTGATGGCGCAATCTAGGGGATGCTATTGAATACTGAAATATTGAATAATCTCCCCCGTGACTTCATCCGCGTCCCAATCCCTTCCAGAGTCTGAATCAGAAGCTCCTCTTGTGTATCAATATTCCGACTGTCAGTTGGGCACTTTAGGCATTCGCTATAAGCGCTTTTTGGCGGATATTGAGCTGGATACGGGGGAAATGATTACGGCCCACTGTCCTAATACGGGTCCCATGTCCGATATTTGCGATCCGGGATCTCGGGTGTTGGTGTCTAAAAGTGATAATCCCAAACGGAAGCTTGCCTATACTTGGGAGGCGGTACAGCTAGAAAAGCCGGGGCGATCGCCCTTTTGGGTGGGGGCAAATACGAATACGCCCAACCGAGCCATGCGCACCCTGTTAGAAAAACGCCTATTGCCACAGCTTGGTCCCTACCGCTACCTGAAACCTGAGGTGAAATATGGCAGCAATAGTCGCATTGATTTTCTGTTGACGGGATTAGGGGGCGATCGCACCGATGAAACCCCTACCCCCC
>CALCTI010000552.1 GCA_937894105.1 uncultured cyanobacterium | reverse complement strand
CGCGCCGCTCAATCATGGTGAACAGCAGGTCTGCGTAGGTATCCCCCTGGGGGGCATGTAAAACGTAGTGCACCTGCTCCATGGAAGTGGCGATGCGCATCGCTCCCACATGGGGCGGTCCCTCATAGGTCCACAGAGTTAATTCCATATCTCAAACCAAAATTAAAAGATCCACTGTTAAAAACGCGCGGGCGTCGGACGAGACACAATCAAACCGACAGTCGTCGCCGTCGCTCCGTGGGGCGCACAAATAACTCCGCCAAATCCGCCGCCTGGTCATAGCCATGGAGCGGCGAAAACACCAGCTCAATGGACCATTTGGTGGACATCCCCTCCGCCTCCAACGGATTTGCTAGCCCCAGTCCACACACGGTGATATCCGGGTGCGCTTCCCGACAGCGATCCAACTGCCGCTCCACATCCTGCCCCTCCGCCAATGCCGTTCCCTCCGGCAGCAGCGCAATTTCCGCATCCATCAACATACGGTCAATGTAGGGTGTGCCCACTTCCGTCAGCTCCATGCCGCATTCCCGCGACAAAAACCGCGCCAAGGGAATTTCCAACTGAGAATCGGGAAAGAAAAAGGCTTTGCGTCCGTCGAGAACATTTCGATAGCGATCTAACCCGGTTTTGGCTCGAGATACAGCCGGAGCGATCGCCGCCTCAAATTTTTCGTTGGATACTCCCCAAACGTCAGCGGCAGTGCGCAACCAAGCGGTTGTGCCTTCAATGCCAAAGGGATAAGGGGACGGCAGCAATTCAGCACCGCGATGAAGGAGCGATCGCACCGTTTCGCTCAAATACGGCTGAGCCACCTACTGCTTTGTTCCTTTCCCGACCCTGGGAAGTTCCTTGGAGCGGCGGGGGGGGAAAAACGACACGGGACCGACGCCCAACTGGTCAAACAACCGCTGGAACTGGTCCTCCACCACATCCGCCAAACTGCCCACCACCATCAATGCGGGGTCTTCAGTCTCTTTCTCTGGCAACACCGGCACCATGGAGCCCAAACAGGCATCTTCCCCCTGGGTAAAGGTGGTTTCAATGCCGCTGCCGGAATAGTTCAGCACTCGCGTTTTAGGAAAATACTGGCGATTCAGCTTCTCCGCCGCCGTGCCCAAATCCAGCTTGATCACCTCTGAGGGGCAAGAGCCCACTAAAAATAAGGTTTTAATATCCGGGCGACGACTTAACAATTGCTCGACGACCCGTTCTAATTCGTCATTGGCATCCGCCAAGCCCGCCAGGTCGCGATCGCCCAAAATCGCCGTACCAAACCGGGGTTCCGCAAAAATCATCACCCCCGCCGCCGACTGAATCAAATGGGCACAGGTGCGCGACCCCACCACCAGGAAAAACGCATCTTGCATCTTTCGGTGCAGCCACACAATTCCCGTAAGCCCGCAAAAAACCTCTCTTTGCCCCCGCTCTTTTAAAACAGGCAAACTGGGACTCGCTACTTCAGCCTCTTTCGGCGTCGTGGTACAAGGCTTTAATGCCATTCAGTTATTCTCCTTTTGGGCAAAAACCTAAGCTTTAAAGGTCTAGCCTAAAACAGTTTTTTATCGGTGCTTTTATGGGTACTTATTAATCAAATCGCCGTAAATTTACAATCCTTAAATTCCCTTCAGGAGTCCTTATAAACGGCAAGATTTCTAAGTACAAGTCACCTTTCTCCACCTTCAATAGTTTCAGTGAAGACTCTAACTATGATGGCGGGAAATCAGGATAAAACGCAGTTCTGCGACGTTGCTTAATGGTTTGCAGTACAGCGCAATAGTTGAGACGGCGATCACATTGGCGATCGCTATCCATTTCAAGCGCTCACGCCGCCAATTCTCAGACCTTTCTAACAGTTAAATGCCGATAGTTAACTATCGAAGTGCCACCCAACTTTACCGCCTTTGCCTAAGTTTTTATTCCTAGGCATTTACTTCCAGCTTGAAAACAAGCCACGAAAAACAAAGAGCTTTCTACCTTTAAATCTGAGAGAGAATGCTGGTTAAATCTGAGAGAAAGTGCCGGCAATCTTCTTAAGACAAGTTGACATTTACCCATTTTTTATTCTTTTCCGCAATCTTATTAGCTCGATTATTTATCGTGCTTTTTATCGAGAGATTGCCGCAAACATCGTCTAGAGATTGTTGTCAGGATTTAATCAGAGCTTTCAGGGCGATCGCCAAACGCCCCTGATTTAAGTGCGATTCCGATCTTAAAGCTTATTTTATTTTTGATTTTGCCCTGGCATTTCAGCCTTAAATATTACATTTATGGAATCCGTATTACCCCTAAACCTTATTAAGCCTTTGCACGGAAAAGCCTTTAGAAAATCCAGATTTAGAGCCTAAAAGCATCAGATCAGAGTCGCATCACTCGGTATATTCCCGCACCACAGAAAAAGTACTCAGAGACAAAGTCCCTGGCTTAAGTATATTCTCGTAGTAAAACTAAAGAGGTGACACGTCGCCAAGGTTTGCTGAACTTGCCACAATAAGGCACTGTTTTGAGCTTCGAATCGTTAGCGATACGCAGCTTTCGTCGGTTCGTCTTCTGGGCGATCGCCAAAGCAATCTTCAGCACTGTCACGTCCTGACCCAATGCCCTCCTTGAAGTAGAAAAAAAGGGGTACAAGTCGGAGAAGCCTTGCCATCTAACGCACTCTAATAGTCGTTAGCGTCACCCACCACGGGCCATCTACCAATCGTCATCTAAATAGCACCATCCCGTCACTGTGGAAAATCCGCACATGCAACCATCTTTCAACAACACTCATCCCTTTCCCATTAACAGCATCGTTTGCCATGCTGATTATCCAGACTCAAAGTTTCGAGTTATCGGCCACTTGGGCCCCGACCTGTGCAAGCTGACCTGTATGAATACACCAGGTCGCTTTGCTCAAATGGCAAATATCAGCCAGCTTAGCCTTGTGGAGGTGATTCCACCGTCCCCTCCCGCCACCCGTGCCGTCTATACGCCCAGCATCCTAATTCGTAACGTTTAAAGCTTGGCGCGCGCGCACTCATACCAATTCTCTAAATTAAAGCCATGTGTAAAACCTTTGAGAGGCAGTTGCGCCAGGCGTTTGACCTCTCTCCAAATTGAAGAGCTGGTATTAGGGGGCAGATTGACCTGCAATTTCTCAAGGGAACAGCGGGATCAGGTAGGTCACAGGCACCTTAAACACTTGAGCTTCTCTAAAGCCCCCTTAATGTGAAACCTGCTTGTGTAGTGATGAAATCCATCTTTGCGTAGGGTGCATGCCAACGCACCGAATCAGAAATCAAATCTCCTGCGGGGCGTTGTCGCGTACCCTACGTCAAGTAATAAAAGCCACGGTGAGAGTCTGAATGCTCTCCATACCGTGGCTTTTATCGTTGCCTAAGTTTTTAAAAATACAGATGTTTAGCGCATTTCGCCAGCTTGCCGTTGCCAACTTTCTGCTACCTACACCAGAACTAAACTAGGCGCAGGTCCGGGTAGTAAGCCAGAATGTCGTCTTTGCTCAAAACGTCGCCGTTTGCTTGGGGACTCCAAAGGATCTCCACTGCCACCAAGTCTTCCGGAGCGATCGCCCCCAAACTACTTAGCGCCTGACGCAGCTCCGTTTCACCGGTAATGGGCGCTGGCAAATCTAAGCGACGCTCAGCGGCAACCAAAATGGTGACCACAATATATTCATTAGTGGTTTCAGCGGTTACTAAAGCGTCGGCACTGTCCTGGTCACCGTTTGCCCCTTGGGACATTGAGCGCTGATTTTGGGCGCTGTTGTAGTTAGATAGGGTTTCTTGAGTAAACTTTGATCGCTCCTCTAGGGATAGGCGATTAAAGCCCACCTCAGCGGCATCGAGGGAAACCTGGTCCGACTCGGCGTTGCCGTAAACCCAGCAATCCGGGTGGCGAAGCAGGGATAGGGTGGCTTCCTGAAGCACTTGCGATCGCCCCACAGCGGTCCCCGTATCAGCCGTTTGGGCCATACGATCCAGATCCGTTTGTAAGCTGCGAGCCTGAGCCAAAAGCCCCACCTGCACCTGCGCCACTGAGACGAGCGATCGCGATCCTCGCTGCGATCGCTGGGCAATCATTGGCGAACCATCGTCACTCGTAGCATTCCGCAACGCATTGGTGACGTAGTTGATTAAAGCAAAGCCAATCATCAGGGCGAACAGGGAGCCAAAGCCGCCCCCGAATCCGAAGAACGGAATCAGAAACGGAAAGCCCACGCCGCCCCCATAACCACCACTGCGATAGCCCGATCCCCCATAGGAACGCCCACCGCCGGAATAGCTAGGAGTCGATCGCCGAAAAGAACCAC
>CALCTI010000551.1 GCA_937894105.1 uncultured cyanobacterium | reverse complement strand
CCCTAGTGCTGCGTCAGCTTTAAATTTTAGGGTTGACGATTGCTGAGGGCATGACGAAATAGTTCTTCCAGAAAAAAGAAATCCTAATTCTTGCCCTTGACGTTGCACTAGCTTTATGTGGGAAATCCCCTGCACCGTTAAGCCCAAGGTTGAGCCTGTTCTTGAGGCTAATACTTTGGGGATTTTGGTCTAATATCAAATCTGCTTTCAATCCCCCAAAGTTCTCGCGTCTGATGAAACGCACCTTATTTGCCTTGCTGTCGCATTTGGAGCGGCGAGTTCAGGGCTCTCCAATTGTCTCGTCACCAATGAACTGATCATGGGAGAACAGTGGGCGCGATCGCACCGCCCCAAAATTTCCTCCTAAAGTCGCCGCCTAAACACCGCATCCCAAACCTCGCGTCTAAGAATAGTTCCAGCGGGTACGATAGCCGCGATCGTCCAGGTGAGTAAAGGTACGACCATAGCCAAGACCACCACTCCACCAGGGATCGAGCATTCGCTGCACAGAGCGCGGCGATAAACCACTGGCGTTAAAGTCAACCGCATAACCTTGGATATGGGTGGAGCGACTGGCTCCCCCAATGGCACGGTTAACCGCTGGCGGACGATACCAACTGGTTATGGAAATGGAGCGGTTGCCCAGACGCGATCGCACCTCCTCCATCCGCTTCGCCATCCGCACAATATTGCGAGAAATGGTGGCATTTTCTGGAATACGGCTGCCCCCCTTGGTGGCTTCGCTCCAGGTGAAGTGCCCGCCCGGAATAATCAAATCGTTAGTACCCACCTGACCGTAGCCAGGAATATTGATCATGCGACCGCGCGGACGGGGCGGCGGCGTCACCGGCTTGGGCTCCTCCTCTTCCTTCGCGGCAGCTTTGCCCTGCTCTAAAATATCGTCCGCATCTTCAAACTCAATATGCTCCCCAAAGGCATACCACTCCGTTCGCTCCTCCAGAGGATCCACTAGGGTCAGCAGATAATGCTTCCCATCGGGTTTAGCCCCTTTAATCAAAAACGAGCCCGGCGCAACAATCATTTTCTCGTTCTCACCCAAATCCGCAGATTGAATGGTTTTGGTTTTGAAAATGGTGTCCTGAAGAACTTTGACGGTGGGCTCAATTACCGGTTCCGGCTCATCCTTAGACGGTTCTTTGATGGGCAAATTAACCAGGTCCAAATGCCCTTTAAAAACAAACCATTCGATACGGTTATCTAAAGGCTCAATCAACTGCACCTTAATGTGGGAACCCGCCTCTTCTAGCTGCTTAATGGTGTATTCTCCTGCCGCCACCGAGATTTTTTCGCTGTCGGGCAGCGTAGAAGAATCCTCTGGCTTCGTTTTAAAAACGGTGCCTTTAGTGACAACAATGGTTAGTTTTTTATCGTCGTCATCGTCGCTTTTATCTAACCCCCGAGAGCCCAAATCTTCGCCCCCGGAAGGGGTGGGATCTGGAGGATCTGGGTAGGACACCTCAGCGTGCCCCCTAAACACAAACCATTGCTTGCGTCCCCCAAGCTCCTGCTGGAGATTCACTCGATAATGACTACCACTGTCAACAATTTCCGAAGCCCAAAGTTCTCCAGCTCGAACGTTGAATTTATCGTCGGGAGGCAGCATAAACGATTGCGCCTCGGAGATTTTGAACACAGTTGGTTGTTTAACGCGAAGAAGCGGCATAGGACCCTTAACAGTAACGCTTGTCAATAGTCTATGCAGAGGACTGGGCTTTATCCATTAAAGGGTGTCGAAAAGTAAAAAAGCTAACAGGAGATAACCGATGGTTGTAGTAAAACAACTTTTATTGACGATGGCTTAAGCTGCTTGCGTACATTAGGAGGCTATTTAGGGGCGATTAGGGGGCTAGGCGATCGCGCTGCCAGGTGCCCGCCGATTGCAGGGTAAACATTAGGCGATCGTGGAGACGGCTGGGGCGACCTTGCCAAAATTCGATTTTGTCGGGAATGACTTTAAAACCACCCCAGTGGTCCGGGCGGGGGATCTCGGTGCCTTCGGGATATTTTTCTGTCAGTTCAACAAAATTTTGTTCGAGCACTTCTCGATTGGCGATCGCCTCACTTTGGGGAGACGCCCATGCTCCTATCTGAGATTGGCGGGGGCGACTGTGGAAATATTTATCAGAAACCGTGGCGGGGATCTTCTCCACCCGCCCTTCAATACGCACCTGGCGCTCCAGGGGCTCCCATAGAAAAACTAGGGAAGCAAAGCCGTTTGCTATCAGCTCTGTGCCTTTGCGGCTGGTGTAATTCGTAAAAAAGGTAAAGCCGGTTTCATCCAGATCTTTAAGCAAAACCACCCGCGCGCTGGGTCGTCCCGCGGGAGATACGGTGCCCAAAATCATGGCGTTGGGTTCGCAAATTTCCTCTATTTCTGACGCTTCCGCAAACCATGTGGCGAACTGCTGCATCGGATCGTCACTAACATCGTCTTCGTGGAGTCCGTCACGGGTGTAGTTTTGGCGAAGATTAGCCACGTGCATGATCATGGGAAGCTCCAGCGGATAAACGCGTTGTATTCTAACGTATCAAGCTCTGCTGATTTCTAAATGATGGTGGCGGTTCCTGGTCGAGGTTGCGATAAAGGCGAGATTGCTCCGCAAGGCGATCGCCAACGCCCGAAAATTCCAACCCTAAACTAGAAGCTGTCTGCAATTGAAGCCCTAAGTCAGGAACCGTAAGGGTTGCAGCCCCTAGATACTCAGCGGGATCAATGTAGTGGGAAGTGGCAATCACGATGGCTTACTCCAACTCCTGCCGTCCTTCCAACGCTCGCGCCAGGGTTACCTCGTCGGCATATTCCAAGTCACCGCCCACCGGCAAACCAAAGGCAATGCGCGTCACTTTTGTAAAGGGCTTGATTAGCTGTGCAATATATAGCGTTGTTGTTTCTCCCTCCACGCTAGGTCCGATCGCCAAGATCACCTCTTGGATTTTCGGCAGATTGCTAGCTTGAGTCGCTGGTTTCCCCTCTTGAACATCCTGGGAACTGCTGGGCGATCGCCCAGCCACCCGCTGCACCAACTGTTGAATGGTCAGCGCCTCAGGGCCGACCCCATCCATCGGCGAAATCACGCCCCCTAGCACGTGGTACAACCCCCGATATTCACGGGTTTTTTCCAGGGCGATAACCTCGCGGGAGTCGGTGACGACGCACAGGGTTTGGCGATCACGCCGCATATCCTGACAAATATTGCACAGGGGTTCCGCCGACAGATGGAAACACTGGCGACATTGCCCCACCTGACTTTTCGCCTCTAGCAGAGCCTTTGCCAACGCCTCAATTTCCGCCTCAGGGCGCTTTAGCAAATGCAACGCTAACCGCTGAGCCGACTTTGGACCAATCCCCGGCAAGCGCTGGAGCTGTTCAATCAATTTTGCGAGGGGACGGGTATAAACGGCGCACCTCCTTCCGGTAGCCTAGGGAATGGTTTTTGAGGCGAAAAACCGGTATATAAAAATCGGCGACTATCGCTAGCCCATTTTGCCCGTTTGCCATTTTGCCCGTTTATTGTAGCCAGTGGCGAGAAACTTCAAAGGGGCAGTTTGAGGCAAAATCTGAAGCAACAATTTGCGGGTTAAGTGGTCAAAAGCTAGAGAAGTGAGAGAAATTGCCCCATGTCGAAGTCTCAAATTGTGCCCCAAGCTCCTTCCCAAGTGCTGGTATCGCCTGCCCTGCCGTCGGATTTTGACGAGCAATATCGCAAGTTACCCCCGGCAAAATTGGGGGTGTTGGCGTCAGGCAGCGGCACCAATTTTGAGGCGCTGATCCAGGCGATCGCCGATGGGGAACTGCGAGCAGAAATCCCGGTGGTAATTTACAACAACCCCGGCGCAAAGGTGGCGGCTCGAGCGGCTAGGTGGGGCATCCCGGCGGTGCTATTGGACCATCGCAATTATGTGAGTCGGGAAGCGTTCGATTATGAAGTGGTGCAAACCCTTAAGCGCCACCAGGCAGATTGGGCGATTATGGCGGGCTGGATGCGGCGGGTTACCGATGTTTTTATCAATGCTTTTCCCCAGCGGGCGATCAATATTCACCCCAGTATTTTGCCCAGCTTTCCCGGCATTCGGGCGATCGAACAGGCGCTAGAAGCCAAGGTAAAGGTGGCCGGCTGTACGGTGCATTTGGTGGATTTGGCAGTGGACAGCGGTCCAATTTTGATGCAGGCGGTGGTGCCTATTTTGGAGAACGATACGCCGGAAACCCTTCACGCGCGGGTTCAGGTGCAAGAGCACGCCATTTTTCCTAAGGCGATTGGGTTGGCGATCGCCCAAGCTCATAAAGATCGCAGCACTCCTCAAGCTTAATCTGTGAGTCGATCTTGATAATTTTCTCTTCAACTTTTTGTAGAAATTGAAGCATTATCCTGGCTTTTTTCTCTGCATATTGCCACCCTTTCAAAACTCTTTTCAAGTCGTCAAGACTCTTTACTCTCGTATGATCTTGCAGTTGAAAACTAACACCGTTTAGCGCTGCGTATCCAATAGATATATACATACCATCCTCACCCTCAAACAGTTGCCCAAGCGATAAGCTCTGGTCCAGTTTTTCTTCAAATTTCACAACGTCGCTGCATTGATGTTTTGTCTCTAAAATTTGAAATTTTTTCCAAGTTCCTATTAAGGACTTGCGGTACTTTGAAAGATCGCTTCCCAAAATGCTGTAGCAATATTGCTTATATCTCTTGTCAGGTCGTAACGCTACGTAGTGTATTTCCCAAGATTGCGAAGTGATCCGTAGTTCACCCCCGCAAGGTAAAGTCTCCGAAAATTCAAGGTTGCCTCTGCAATTGTTGACCATAGAAAATATGTTGCTTAACGATAAACAACGACCTGTATAAACTTGTATTTTTCAGTCAATTATTTTGTTTACAGAGTTAATGATTAGACCTTTTTGGGCGATCGCCCAAGCCCATCAGTCCTCCGTGTTGTGATCTAATGTCATAACCACCGCGCTCTCAAGGGAGGGGCACACCGTGCCGTTGCAAACATTCATAAAGCCGCTTGCACTGGAATGGGCTGTGTATCATCGCAAATGGAACTGTAATTATCCCCACGCGGCCTGCTTGGACAGGAGTATCTTATGAGCCAGATGATTCGCATGAACATCGAATACATTGACGGCACAAATCAGGTATTTGAATGGCAAGCTGACCCGCAGGCTGATGCGGCACCCAATGCGGCAAGCCAGTTTGAGCGGGCCCTACATGATGAGTACATCATTATGGAAATGGGTGAAAAAATGATGGTGATTTACAAATACAACGTTAAAACCATCTAGGT
>CALCTI010000550.1 GCA_937894105.1 uncultured cyanobacterium | reverse complement strand
CATCTGCGTCTACAACCACGCATTTAACTATGTACTTTTGCCCACCCCCGACGACCCACACAGCACCACCAACTTCGTATCATTGCCACGAATTTTGTCGATAATGGCATCCAAATCCTCAGCCCGCCCCGAAAACTCAATCTCCGGCGGCACCGTCTCCGCACGCCCCTCCACCCGCAGCGGCACCAACCGCGCCACCCCAATAAACGATCGCAACCCATACACCCGCTCCACTTCCCGCCGATGCCGCCCCACCTTAAACGCCGCCAAATAATCCTGTTTCTCCTGCAATAGAACTGTTTCAAGCCGCTTAAGACCATCTAACGCCAGCTGCGGAAAACAAAACGGACTAACCCACTCAGCGAACTTTAAATTCTGAACTTCTTCCTCCACATTGCCTGCTTCTTGAGCCTGAAGTGCTTGCAGTCGAGATGTCACTAAATGATTAGTTTCCCAGTCATAAGCCGCTACGGACAATGAAGACTCTTCATCGACCTCCCATAGAAAAATTGCTGATTGAAAACACGTTCTAACTTCCGATAAAACATCAACTAAATCTACGCTTTCCAGCTGTTTAAAATCTCTTTCTAACTGCAAAAGCTTAGCAATGCCTCGATGCCACTCAACCCATCCCAACCAATTTTCAACGCCTACAATTCCCTGCAATCTATCCCGTGCCTGATCAAGATTTTCTAAAACTAAATCCGGCTCATCGGAATGTAGGCCTAGCCGTCCCCGCCCAAAAATAATCCCCGCTTCCAACTCAGGATCAATGCCAACCTCTGCCTCTGTCAGTGTCGCGTAAGCAGTGGTTAACTCTTCCCATTCCCTATCAGCGATCGCCGACTCCAGCCGAAGAATAACCGCTTCATTAGTAGTGTGCTCTAAACGTTCAAATAATCTCGTCAACCCCAACCTTAAGTCCGCTTGATAATCTTGTAATTCCGTATGAAAACGTTTTGACGTAGCCCAACTATGTAGATCGTTGGCAACAATTACCATACGCCCTAAAGACTGTTGATTTAGCCATAAAATGACCGGTAATTTGAGAATATCTGGAAGACGATCGCGAGACTGGTTCAGGGGCACCCAAAACTCATCAATATCCTCCAAGCGATTAATACCAACCACTTGCAACGCATCTGGTTTCTGAGTGTGATTGTCCCAATTCTCTATAAAGCTATCGGCGGCAAAATCACCCGAACCTAGATTAACTGTGTCAACGTCTAACCCTTTCTCCGCACGACAAAATTCCGTTAATTCTACTCCCCAGCGATCACACCCATTAGAGCTTTCGGCGATCGCTAATATCAATTTAAATCTTCCTCGAAAAATATAAATTGAGTTGGCTAATTGTGCCAGAACTTTCCCATTCCTGGCGGCAATTTTTCCATAATCTATTGGGGCGCTAGCAATCACAGTTTGTCTCCCTCCAAAAGAAGCGGATGAACATCAAACCAAGGACCTCTACCGTAACTATATTCAAACACCATTTGAGTATGAATGAGCTGTTGATATTCCAACTCATCACTCACTTCCTTAGACTCATGAACCTGCCTTAATAATGCCCACTCCGCCGCTGAAATCCTTAATTGCATCTCACGGGCTTCTTCATCGATTACTTCTTTTAAAGAGTCTGTTGTTAACGGCAGTCCCGTCTCTTCTTCCGCCCACTGTAGTAACAGTCTAAATAGCTCTCGAACATGCCCCCCACTTGCTCGACATAATCGTTCGAGAACGTCCTCATTTTCAAAAATTTCCGAAACTCGATCCATACGCTCTTCTTCAGACAAACTTGGCAGCGCCCGCGCCAAAACCATTTGTTTTAACTTATCGATACCTTCTTTAAGAACATTTCCCTCCCGAGTCATTGTCGGCACCATTGGCAAACACTCTGGCTTGAAAGAAAATCGATTCTTCAATGCGCCAAACTCGTTAGAGAATCGCAATCTCAAAGGCATTGTATACACCGTATGACAGTCTAACGAAGCCAAGTCTTCTGCCTTGTCAAGAAATAGCAACTCCTGCTTTGATCGCCCAGATGCTGATGGTCGATCATCAACCCGGTCTAGGTTATCAATAATTATTGTCAATCCTCGATAACCCATTTCCTTTAATTGCTCAATTCCGGGGCGAATTAAATCATTGTTTATGCCATAAATCAATTGCGTCAATTGCGGCGTTACATAATCATTTAACCGTGTTCTCCACTTAGGATCATTTTTCGCCCTCATCGTCAAATCTCCGAAAATTGTTGATAGCTTTAATTCCTTTTTTCCGGAGTCTACCCCTAGTTTCTGTCCTCCTAATTTGGCTTGGGCTTCAACTTCAAGTTCTGTAAATAAAGTATCTCGAAATCCCAAAACAAGCTGCTGTAACCTACCCGAAACTGGCGAAATTGTTTGTTCTAACGCTTGTGAAACTTGACCAGCAATCACAAACAACACGCCAGCAATAGAAACATCCGATTTGTCTAAATAATCGTCTCCTTTGAAATAGACAACAAAGAATTTTTCCTGCTCTAGTTCTTTCTTTAAGCGTAAAAGTTCTGTTGACTTTCCACAGCCAACATGACCCATAAACAATGAGCAAGTACCCTTATCCCTGTGGGTCATAATCCGACTCTTAAGTTTTCGAATTACTTTGTCGCCACGAATTGGAGTGAAGTCAATGTAGCAAAGGCGATCACCTTCATCCCCAAAATTTAGCGTCCTCTGGGGATCAACTGCTATACAAAAATCAGCGTAATTAATACTTGGAGAATGCTCCGCCATAAGCCCTCACTTCGGTGCCCCAGCAAATTTCTACTATCTTAGCGATCGCCCCTAAAAATTGAGCCCGTGGTAACGAAACATAAGCAGTTTTTAGGATTGATCGGGCGATCGCAACGCCCCTTCTTTAACCTCCAAAACCTGCGACCCAGACCGCCAACCCGCATCAAATGCCCCCAGGTGAGTGGTGGTAATCACAGTTTGAAAACGATCTTGGAT
>CALCTI010000549.1 GCA_937894105.1 uncultured cyanobacterium | reverse complement strand
TAAGCCGGTGGCGAAGGCGGCGAATATGGGCGGCTAGGAGACGGAGAGGAACGAAGGGAACGCAGCGCTGAAGCTGGAGGCGGCGTTGATTGACCCGGCTGCGGTGAGGCGGTCTGGGCGATCCCAAGGGATGCGCACGGAGGCGTCCACTCGCTACGAACGCGGTGTGAATCAGGTGGAGTTGGATATTGCTTGGAAACGGGCGATCGCCTTAATCCTAGAGGTGGCGGGCGGTCAGGTGGTGGATTATGCCGTGGGAGATACGCGCCCCGATGCCAGTGAATTTAGCCATCGGATTTCCTTACGCCTGGAGCGGGTACAGAAGATCTTGGGCTGTGTGGAAGATTCGGGGGATGCTGGGGCGCGAGACCTGCGAGCTGATGAGGTGGAGCGGGTGCTGACGGCCCTCAAGTGTGAGCTAATGGCAACAGAGGCGGGCGATGGCGACGGCAATGGTCGCATGTGGACCGTGACGGTGCCTCCCTATCGCTACGGGGATTTGACTCGCGAGATTGACTTAATTGAGGAAGTGGCGCGCCTTTACGGCTACAACCGTTTTTGCACCACGGCGCTGCCGAAAACCGAGCTAGGATTTTTACCTGCGGAGACCCAGTTGGTGCGCAAGCTGCGATCCGTGTGTCGCGGGGCAGGTTTAACTGAACTCATTCAATATTCCCTGCGGAAGCCCGAGGGGAGTCGCCAGGTGGTGATTAGCAATCCATTGTTGGCGGAATATTCAGCGCTTCGCACTAATTTGCTAGACGGGTTGATTGAAGCATTCCAGTACAACTGGGAAAAGGGAAACGGCGGACTGTTGGGCTTTGAGCTGGGGCAGATTTTCTGGTCCGATGATGCAGGCTTACAGGAGGCGGAAACCTTTGGCGGCATTATGGGCGGCGATCCTAGTATTGGGCGGTGGCAGCGGGGCGGCCAGGAAGCGCCCATGACCTGGTACGAAGCCAAGGGCATCCTGGAGCAGATCTTTGCGGGGTTGGGGCTAACGGTGGAATATCGCGCGGATCGCAGCAACGATCGCCTCCATCCAGGACGCACCGCATCATTGTGGACCCGAGGGGACTCCCTAGGAATCTTTGGTCAGCTACACCCGCAACTTTGCCAAAGTCGCGACTTGCCCAGCGGCGTGTATGTATTCCAATTAGACATGGAAGTGATTTACAAAACCCTGGTGACCAATGCCCGTCCCAATGTGCACTTTAAGGGGTTCTCCACCTATCCCGCCTCCACGCGCGACTTAGCATTTTTCGCGCCGGTAACCCTATCCGTTGCTGATCTGGAGCGGACCATGGTGAAAGTGGGTAAGCCCCTGTTGACCCAGGTGGAGTTCTTTGACGACTACCGGGGTAAAGGGGTGACCGAGGGCGATCACAGCCTAGCATTCCGGTTAACCTATCGCAGCAACACCGGCACCCTCACGGACCAGGACGTGGAGCCCGTCCACCAAAAAATACGCGACACCCTAACTGAACAATTTGGCGTCATCTTGCGCAGCTAGGGATACGGCAGTAACCACAAGCTCTATTCCAACCACGCGGATAAATCTCGATTTAAAAGCTCCTGTAAAGCAAGAACATCTTCCCGAAAATAGTTGATGAGATACTCCCGTTCGTCAGGCTTTAATGCTGCTTTTTCCTTCCCTTGATCATTGAGAGAAATTAGGGAATTTCGCAACCTTTGTCTCTGTTCCTCGTTTACAAATAGGCGCAATACTTCTGCCGCCCCAGAACGAATAGGATTTTTTCCTCTTAATAACTGATTTATAGACTTGCTTTTAGGCACCGCTGCTCGCTGTTGTTTCCTGGAAACGTCGGGCACAAAGCTTTCATCGATCCCTAAAAAATCATAGATTTGCTTCATAAAAGCGCCAGAATCTGCCTTTAAATCGTCATAAAGATAAACTTGAAATCTATCTCCAAAAGCTTCTTTGAAGGCAAGAACCTGTTGAGAATAAAGACCTTTCCTTAACTGAAATGACGATGAGCTCTGTTGGGACAAGGGCAGTACCTTGCTAGAAACCACATCCCTAATATGCATTAGATAATCAGAAAATGCTCGCTCAACTGGATGCCGAAGAATAGCAAAAACTTTGGGATTATCTAAATACTGTTGAATTCTCGGAATTGAGGACTGGTGATGAAACAGGCAGTTGACTGTACCGTCACCGATCGCAATTTCGTCCTTAACTCCGTCAAAGAGAACTTTATAGCTATCGAAATTGACTGTATATGCGGACCTTGAACAAATTTGAGATGGTTCAAACTCTCTTTCTAAAAAGCCAATCTCTTTCACACGAGGCAAATAAACCTGCGGATGCTGACCTAGGTATGACCAGATAGACGTGCTTCCAGCCTTCTGGACACCGGCCATTACAAAGTTTGGAAGTGCCATGACTTTTCCTATCCTTTTATCACTCTTTTACTAAAATCTGTGGCGAACCAAATCTCAAAACCAATAACCGCAGAGGTTCTAGCCCTCAAGAGGATGTCTGAAAAGTCTTGAATGTGAATCATCTCATCGTGTACTGCAACGAAGAAATGCAGCGTTGAGCTTTCTTAGCACAGCTTTTGGTCCTAGGTTGAGGTGTCCAATTGGACTTTTCAGACATCCACTCAGTCAAGACTTTAGCTGGCGTCGTTGTATAAGTAAACGTAGCCATATCAAGAGTCTCGAAAAGCAAAAGTGTAAAAATATTTTGCCTTTACCCTTTTTGTCTCTGCCCTCTTATAAACGCCCTTAAACTCCCCATCAATGAAAGATTAACAGTGCAGCAAACGTCACCTGACGACCCAGGGTGTGTAGCAAACTGTATGTGGAGAAGGCTCACCACGCAGTATGGCCTGTCATTAAAGAATGCTGACAGGGAAGGTTTATTAAAAAGTATTAAAGTTAATTACCCCTGTGGAATTTGGCGATCGCCCAACGCTGAAGTAACGGCATCAACACCTAATTTTTGTGATGTGCCAATTGCTCTCGTATCAAGTGTGTAAAGATTGAACCACAACTCTCGAGTGCGTGATTTTGTGCGCATTGTTTTTACGCTCGTCAGGTGAAATCGATCTTCGATAGCATTTTTGCCGCCATTGGAGTCTTGATTTTCTAGCCTAACTTGAAATGTTTAAACTCTATTGGGTAATCTTCTCTGCGTGATGGGGAGGTCGCATAATGAGCCGAATGATACTTAAGGAAAGGGAAGCCGGTTGCGGACTGTGTTGGAGAATTGTGATCGCGTTACTACCGTGGATTTCGATTTTGTCAGCCAACGGAGCGATTGCCCAACCTCCCATTGTCCCTGCCCAGGATGGGTTAAATACTCAGGTGATTCAACAGGGCGATCGCATTTTGATCCAGGGAGGGCAGCGATCCGGCAACCAAACAAATTTATTTCATGGGTTCAATCGATTCAATGTGCCTAATGGCTACACCGCCGACTTTCAAGCGCCCCCTTCACTGCGCAATATCTTAGGGCGAATTTCCGGCGGCGAACCCTCTTTTATTGACGGCACGATTCAGGTTTCTGGAGGAACGCCCAACCTATTTTTGCTAAACCCAGCGGGAGCCATATTTGGTCCCAATAGCCAACTCAATGTGCCCGCATCCTTTCATTTTTCCACCGCAAATCAGGTGCAATTTGGCTCGGGATTTGGGCTGGATATTTTTGCCATTACTGATAGTTCATCGTCGTTTCTTGGCTCCTTAAATGGGGATCCCACTGGATTTCTTTTTGGCAATCCTGCGAGCTTAGTCAACTTTGGAACCTTGGCTGTGGTTCCTGGGGCAGATCTGACCTTCATCGGAGGCACGGTGTTAAATGTGGGCACCTTGTGGGCTCCGGGGGGGACGGTGACGTTGGCGGCGGTGGACGGAGGGCTAGTGAGCGTTGGTACCGCTGATGGGGTGTTGACCTTGGAGCTGCAGCCTGAGGCGATCGCCCCCACCACAAACTTCTCCCCCCTCCAGCTGCCGGAATTGTTGACCGGTTTCAATTTTGCGGCTGCCGATGGGGTCGCCGTTGACGGTGAAACGGGGGCGGTGACCTTAGGACGCACCATTGTGACGGCGGAAGGGGGCACGGCGATCGCCTCAGGATCCCTTGATGCATCCTCGGCAACGGGCATTGGCGGCGCGGTGAATGTGCTCGGCGATCGCATAGCAGTGGCGGCGGGGAGTATTACCGCGACGGGACCTGATGGCGGTGGTTTAGTGCAGGTGGGCGGTGGCTTTCAGGGACAAGGCACCGTTTGGAATGCCCAGAATACTTCGGTGGATCCCCTGAGCGTGATTGATGTGAGCGCTATCGATGTGGGGAACGGGGGCACGGCGATCGCCTGGGCAGATGGGAATACATGGTTTCAAGGAACGGCGATCGCCCAGGGAGGTCCGCTGGGGGGCAACGGCGGGCTAATTGAAACCTCCGGGCTGCAATTTCTCGCTAGCTCTAATGCCACCATCGACGCCAGCGCCCCCTTCGGAGAGCCGGGCACCTGGCTATTGGATCCCCCCGACTTGGCCGTTGTGGCGGGGGGACCGGGACCGGGCGTTGATTTGGGTTCAACGGGCACTGATCCCATTGAACACTCCCCCAATGCCGTTCCAGTTATCGGCACCTCACAAATTACCAACGGCACCATTGAGCAAAATCTCAATGCTGGCACCAGCGTTACTTTGATCGCCACTCAGGACATCAGTGTCCAAGCCGCCATCAATAAAAGCGCGGGAGGCAATGCGACCCTTCGCCTTGAAGCAGGAAGCGATATCACCGTTAGTCAAAACCTGACTTTTGCGTCGGGCGATAATACTGTTCAACTGAACGCTGGAGACAATATCAACATCAATTCGGATATTGCTTTTTCGTCCGGTGATAACGTTGTCCAACTGGATGCGGGAAACAATATCAATATTAGTGGGGATATTACTGCCACCGCTGGAACGGTCGATGTAACTGGGACAACCACCGACGTAAACGCCACGGTGGCATTGTTGACCGGAAGAACCATCAGTACCAACGGTGGCAACGTGACCCTAACATCGACACAAGACGGGGTTGAGCTACAAACTCTCAGTAGCGTTTTAACCAATGGAGGGGAATTTCTGGCCCTTGCGGGTGCTGAATTCTCCGCGATCGGGGCGTCCATTGATACGTCGGGGGCGGGGGGAACGCCGGGAGGGGGCGTAGAGGTGCTTGCCAGTATGGGCATTAATATTTCCGGCTCTACGATGCGCTCAGAGGAGGGAAATGTCCTCTTAAACGGGGATCGGGATAATAATGCTGGCGGTGCGGTTCTGATTGAATCTGGCAGCCTTGAGGAAACCACGCCGGGCAATATTGACATTGAAGGGCTGGGGCTAACTGCTGGAGGGACGGTTGGCACAGGGGTATCGCTCGACGCCTCCACCGTTAGGTCCGGCACAGGGCAGATTGATATTGATGGCACTGGGGGACCGAACTTTACTGGATCCGCCACGGGGGTTGAACTTTCAGCGGGTGCCATTGTCGAGGGGGGAGGGGCGATCGCCATTACGGGCACGGGCGACACCACCGGTTCAGACACAGCCAACAACAATCTGGGGGTTGTGATTGATGGCAACAGTCGAGTAACCGCCACTGGAGCGGCGTTAACCACCCTCCAAGGCACTGCCGGAAATATTGTGGCCACCAACCATGTGGGGCACGGGGTTTCTATTGGATCTGGGTCAACGGTGTCCGTGGCGGCGGGCGGACTTAATGTGACGGGAACGGGAACCGGCACTGGGGCTAATTTTGGGCACGGCATTTTAATTAACGGCACCGTCGCGGCTTCTGGGGATGGCGATATTACGTTGACGGGCACGGGCAGCACGGCAATGGAAAATAATAACCACGGAATTTTTCTGGGGCTAGGTCAGGTAACGGTGGTCAACGGGGCAGCACTATTGCGGGGCACGGCCCAGGGCACCGGCACCAATAATTCGGGGGTGGTGTTGGACGCGGTTACCGGCGGTACGGTGCCCACAGTGCAGGCGACGGGCACGGGCAGCGTGACTTTGGAAGGGCAGCGAGGTAATGGGGACAGCGATAATAATGATGTGTTTGTGGGCGGTGTAGCGGCGGCGCAGGGCGGCACCTTGATCCTTCGCAGTTTAAACGCGGTGCCCACTACACCGACGGCAGCTGGCAATGACGGGGTGGTTGTGGCGGGGGCGTTTGGGGTGGTGCGCAGCAATGGGGGGGCGATCGCCATGACCGGCAGCGCTGCTCCAGGCATGGACACTAACCGAGGCATTGCCATTGAAGGCGGCGGCGGCGCTGGCTCGGGAATTTTCGCATTAAATGGCGGCACGGTAACCCTCATTGGCACCGCTAGCGGCATTGGCATGCGTAACGTGGGCGTTGAAATTAGCGGCAACCTTAGAGTCGATAACGGCACAACGGTTAGTGTTACCGGAACCAGCACCGCCGCCCCCTTAGGAACCTTTGCCGTGGACGGAGTGCTAAGTCGGGCAACGGCGAACATATCCTCAGCTTCAGGCACCGGTTCTTTTACCTTCACCGGCACCGGCTCATCGGCGGGGGTCAAATTCGAAAGTCCCGTCAGCACTGTGGACGGTGATATCACCATCACCGGCACCGGCGGCGAACAGGGCATTCGCATTGAAAACACCATTGAAACCACGGGCACCGGTTCTTTACGAGCAACAGGTACCGCCACGGGTCCGAACGGCGCCGGTATTTCCATTGACAATGGAGTCGATGATTATGCTCGAGCCACCGGCATCGGCGACGCTATCTTTGACGCCACGGGCACGGGTACCGGTTTAGATTTCGACGTGCCGTTTGTGGGAGCTTCCACCAACCCGACGGCTAATGCGGCGGCGAATACTGGGCTGTTTTCCCTCACCACAGCCCGCAATCTCGACTTTCCAGGCGATCGCACATTCACCGGCAACGTATTTTTGCGCAGCCGCACCGGCAACGTCACCGTGCAGGATTTAACCAGCGATCAAGGTTCTTTAACGGTGGTTAGCGACCAGGGAAATATCACCTACGACGACCTTAATGCGGCGACCACCATTGACCTAACGGCGACCCAGGGGTTTATTACGGGCACGTCGATTTTGGCGGGGGGCAACACTCGGGTTCGAGCCGATGGCGAAGTGGTGGTGACCGGCACCATTGTTAGCGGCGGCTACGATGCTCGCAGTGAAAGCGATCGCTTCCAGGGCACCACCATTACCGGCACCGGTCCCATCAGTATCTATGCCAATTTGGACCTGGTGGTGGATAACATCACCAACCCCATCGGCAATTCCATTCGCATTGAAAGCGCCACCGGGCAAATTATGGCAGGGAATTTATCCACCACTGCACCCACTGGCGGCGATATTACGGTGCTGGCCCAAACCCAAATCACCTCAGGCTTTATTGAGTCCCGTGGCACCGGGGGCAACGGCGGCAACGTATTTGTGGATCCCGTGGGAGATGTGATTATTCCGTGGATTGATGCCAGCGGATCTGGGGGCAGCGTCGGCGGCACAATTTTTGTGGAAACCACCGCAGGAGATTTACGGTTTACGGGGCTGGTGCCTAACGCGGGCTGTGCAGGCACCAGTGTCTGTACTACATCGGGATCGCGGGTGGACTTACGCCACGGCGGCGCGGCTCCGGGAGGGGCTCCCACCTTTGAAACTGGCGACCCCACCATTAACGGTAGCGCGGGCACGTTAACCAATGG
>CALCTI010000548.1 GCA_937894105.1 uncultured cyanobacterium | reverse complement strand
CAGCTTTGCCCCCACTCCACCCAGGATCCCTGCTTTTTTCGTAGCTGGTCTATGAGGCGATCGCTCTCACTAGCAGGAATCTCATCCATTGGCTTTTGAAACCCCTTCGGCACAGGAGACTGACTCGACGACGGGGAAAAGCCAGCCCCAGCGGGCAGTCCTGGTCGCTGTTTCCGATTTCGACGCTGACGAGACTTGCTCATAGAAGACCAACTGAGTAAACGATGGAAATAGGGTAGTCTAAGTATTAGTGCTTACTCCCTTGAGGAAATAAGCCCTAAAAGGCGAATTCTAACCTTGATGTTTTCAACTTGAGAATTGCATCAAATTGAGACTTTCAATGAAAGTTTCAAGGGTGACTTCGGGATGAAAAACACGGAGATTATTTTTCGTGTTCATTGCAAAACCCACGTAAAGATATAATAGGCGATGGCCCTGCGGTAGCTATTAATACGACTAATCGTGTCAGCTAAAAAATAGCTCTTTATGAACAGCAACTCTGAGTTCAAAAGAATTATTGTTTTTAAAGATCCTCAACCCTGCCAGCCCCATTGCTGAAGTCCACCGATTTGAGTTTCCCGATCTAGATTTCCCACTATAAAACCCGTTTATGTCACCAGGAATCGACTTACAGGGCAGCTTTATTCAACTATTAACCAGCCTCGGGTTACCGCCCCAGCTGGCCAAAGTGGTTTGGATTCCCCTCCCCCTGTTGCTAATGCTAATTTCCGCCACCGTTGGCGTATTGGTTGTGGTGTGGCTAGAGCGAAAAGTGTCCGCCGCCGCCCAACAGCGTGTGGGTCCTGAGTATGCCGGACCCCTGGGTACCTTGCAGCCCGTAGCCGACGGACTAAAGCTTTTGTTCGAAGAAGATATTATTCCCGCCCAAGCTGATCCCTGGCTGTTCAGCATTGGTCCTGCCCTAGTGGTTGTCCCGGTCTTTTTGTCTTACCTGATTATTCCTTTTGGACAAAATATGAACATTACCGACCTGGGGTTAGGGGTATTTCTATGGATTGCCCTATCCAGCGTTGCGCCGGTGGGACTGTTGATGTCTGGCTATTCGTCCAACAATAAGTATTCTTTGCTTGGTGGTCTTCGGGCGGCGGCGCAATCGATTAGCTATGAGATTCCTTTGGCATTGGCGGTGTTGGCGATCGTTATGATGTCCAACTCCCTCAGCACCGTTGATATCGTCGGTCAGCAGTCCGGTTACGGCATTTTAGGATGGAATCTGTGGCGTCAGCCGGTGGGCTTTTTGATTTTTTGGGTGGCCGCCCTAGCGGAGTGTGAACGCCTTCCCTTTGACCTTCCTGAAGCAGAGGAGGAGCTGGTGGCCGGGTACCAAACCGAGTACGGCGGTATGCGTTTTGCTTTGTTCTACTTGGGGTCCTACGTCAACCTAATCTTGTCCGCCCTATTGGTGGCGATTCTCTACCTAGGGGGATGGGAACTACCCGTTTCTGTGGATTGGATTACTAGCCTATTGGGACTGGACCCGACAACGCCTTGGCTGCAGGTGATCACCGCCTCCTTGGGCATCATCATGGTGGTCCTAAAGGCTTATCTATTGGTCTTCCTCGCAGTGTTATTGCGCTGGACGGTACCCCGTGTTCGCATTGACCAACTGTTGGATTTAGGTTGGAAGTTTTTACTACCTGTTGCCTTGGTCAACTTGTTGCTTACCGCTGCGTTGAAAATCACATTTCCTGCATTTTTTGGCGGCTAAGGGTTAGCTTCAAACCAAAGAATTATTAGTGGAACTGATATTAAAGGCGCTGATTTTGCGGATCAGTTTTATTGACTTTATGGATAGGTTTCTAGCCTTATCTTTATTCCGAAATTAAATTACCCTGGTATAAGTACCCAGCAAGAGAGTGAGTCGCCCCATGCTGAAATTTCTTAAGAAAGTTGGTGATTACGCAAGCGAAGCCGCCCAAGCTGCAAAGTACATTGGCCAAGGTTTGTCCGTCACTTTTGACCATATGCAGCGTCGCCCGGTTACGGTGCAATATCCCTATGAGAAACTAGTGCCGTCGGAGCGCTACCGGGGGCGAATTCACTTTGAATATGACAAATGTATTGCGTGCGAAGTTTGCGTACGGGTTTGTCCGATCAACTTGCCGGTTGTGGATTACGAATACAACAAGGCAGCGCGGAAAAAAGAATTAAAAAGCTATAGCATCGACTTTGGGGTCTGTATCTTTTGCGGTAATTGTGTTGAGTATTGCCCCACCAATTGCCTGTCCATGACGGAAGAGTACGAGTTATCTTCCTATGATCGTCATGATCTGAATTTTGATAGTGTGGCTCTGGGACGCTTACCTTATAAGGTTACTGATGACCCAATGGTGACGCCTTTGCGGGAGTTGGCTTATTTGCCTAAAGGGGAAATGGATCCCCATGGTGTTCCTGACAGTGCCCGTCGGGCTGGGTTGCGTCCTGAGGAAATTATTGAAAAGGAGAACGCTGAGGCTCCGGTTGAGGTTGAGTGATAGGGCTAGGATTTTGTTTAAAGGGCTAGCTTCAAAAATCGGGATTAATTTAGGACTTATCAGGAACTAGAGAGGGCATTGTGAATCTGAGTGAGGTCGTTCAGCTAGTTTCTTTTGGCGTTTTGACGCTTCTAATGCTGGGGGCGGCACTGGGAGTGGTTCTATCTCCGAGTGTTGTGTACTCAGCGTTTCTGTTGGGGTTGACCTTTTCTAGCATGGCAGGGCTGTATTTATTGCTGAATGCGGATTTTGTGGCTGCTGCCCAAATTCTGGTTTATGTGGGCGCGGTTAACGTGCTGATTTTATTTGGGGTGATGCTGGTTAATAAGCGTCAGGATTATCAGAGGGAGACTGGGCTATTACTGCGCCAGCTACTGACAGCGGTGGTTTGCTTTGGTTTGTTCGCCCTGTTAGGGACGGTGACGGTGATTACCCCATGGCAGCTTGCTGAAGGGGTGACGCAGGTTGACTCTTCTGTGATTGCTTTGGCTAAGCATTTGTTTAGTGATTATTTATTGCCTTTTGAGGTGGCGTCAGTATTGTTGCTGATGGCGATGATTGGGGCGATCGTTCTGGCGCGCCGGGATTTGCTGATGGAAGATCCAGAGACGGGGATGCCTGCTGAAACAGATTTGGCATTGCCGGAGCGTCCCCGGGAAACGGTGGTCGGCGAGTAGGGTTTGTCGAAAAGGCTGGGCTGGTTTTCGGACCGATATTTTTAGGGCAACGTTTATTTAGGGATTGTTTGAGGGATGGAGCTTAATTATTTCTTGTTGGTGGCAGCGGCGCTGTTTTGCATTGGTATTTATGGCTTGGTGACCAGTCGCAATGCGATTCGCGTTTTGATGTCTATTGAGCTGATGTTAAATGCGGTCAATTTAAATTTGATGGCGTTTTCTAATTTCTTAGATCCGGACGGGATCCGTGGACAGGTGTTTTCTGTGTTTGTGATTACGATCGCCGCTGCAGAGGCAGCAGTGGGACTGGCGATTGTGCTGGCAATTTACCGCAACCGAGATACGGTAGATATGGAGCAGTTTAATTTGCTGAAGTGGTAGAGGCACCGTATTGGAAGGGGGCAACGGTGGAATTAAACCAAGTCATCATTGCCTACAAAGCCGGTGACTCCTTAAGTAAAAAGTGGGCAGAACAGTCGGCTCGCCAGCTGGATGAGCTGGGATGTAAGGTTTTGTTTGGTCCGAGCGGTTCAAAAGATAATCCCTATCCAGTGTTTTTGGCGTCCGCTGGGAAAAAGATCGATCTGGCGGTGGTGTTGGGGGGCGATGGCACGGCACTGGCGGCGGCTCGTCAACTGGCGCCGGAAAAAATTCCGATTTTGGCGGTTAATATCGGCGGTCACTTAGGCTTTTTAACCGAGTCTTTTAAACATTTTCAAGATTCCAAAGGGGTTTGGGAACGGCTCCTCTCGGATCGGTTTGCTGTGCAGAAGCGGATGATGGTCCAGGCTCAGGTGATTGATGGTCCAAGCTTGGTTAAAGGCAGTGGCAATCAACAGGGGGAGGGCGATCGCGGAGAAATCTTTCTGGCATTAAACGAGATTTGTGTGCGAGGGTGCGTCGACGACCATCTGACGACGACCATTTTGGAAATGGAAATTGATGGAGAAATTGTGGACCAATACCACGGTGATGGGCTGCTGGTGTCCACCCCTAGTGGCTCCACCTGCTACAACGTTTCCGCCAACGGTCCCATTGTTCATCCTGGAATGGAAGCGCTGGTGGTCAGCCCCATTTGCCCCCTAAGCTTATCCAGCCGCCCTATTGTGCTGCCCCCGGCTGCCCGGGTTAGTATTTGGCCCCTGGAAAATTATGATCTCACCATTAAGCTTTGGGCAGACGGGGTCTTGGCAACCAGCATTTGGCCGGGACAGCGGGTGGATGTGCGCCAAGCTAAATGTGACGCCCAATTTATTATTCTTCGGGACAATTATTCCTATTTCAAAACCCTACGGGAAAAGCTGCTGTGGGCAGGCACGCGCATTCAGTACGGCGGAAATCCTTACAACTAAATCCTTTGCGGGGAGCTGAGGCGCAATATTGGGTAGTACTCAGAAGGTAAGGGCGGCTCGCCTCAAACCCCATGAGCTATATGAGATAGCGGGGAGAGCATCCTTACAGTCGAGGCACTACCCAATATTTAAGCTCCCCAGCCCCAATCTCTGCTTGCGCCTAGGGGCGGTACATCCACAGGGGAACACCGTTGGTTTCCAGTTCGAAGCCCACTGTGTCGAGGCTATTACCAAAGCGGGTGTTGAGGCGAGAGTCGGTGATGCGGCTAAGGAGAGATTTTTTCTCCTCCATGGTCGTCACTTCTACCTTCTCCGGATCCAGGTCCGTGAGCTCCGCCAGCCATTTTTTCGCTTCCGCTTCGCTGCCTAGTCTGTCTACCACGCCCATTTCCTTGGCTTGGGCTCCGGTGAAGATGCGTCCGTCGGCAAAGGTTCTAACCGTTTCTTCCGGTAAATTACGCCCAGTAGCGACGGTGCCGACAAATTGCCCGTAGCTGTCGTCAATTAGGGACTGTAAAATATTTCGTTCTTCGTCCGTTAGCTCCCGGTCAAAGGACAAAATATCTTTGTAGGGACCGGATTTGATGACTTGGAAGGAAACGCCAATTTTATCGAGGAGTTTTTCCAGGTTGTTGCCGCGAATAATCACGCCGATGCTGCCGGTGATGGTGCCGGGGTTAGCGACGATATGGTGGGCTCCCATGGCGATATAAATGCCGCCGGACGCGGAGATGTTGCCGAAGCTGGCGACAATTTTGACGGTTTCACCCAGTTCCCGTAGGGCGTCGTAAATTTCCTGGGAGTCGCCCACGGTGCCGCCAGGGCTGTCGATGCGGAGCAGTAGCCCTGGATATTTTCGCTCTTTGACGGTTTCTAGGGCTTTTAACACTCGCTTACGGGTGCCGCTCGCGATCGCCCCGGTCACCTCAATGCGTGCCAATTGTTTCCGACGCTTCCGTTTAAACGGCCAAATCATGCCTAACTCCTAACTTGACAGGGAATCGTCGTGGTGATTCCCATAAGGTGATCCCAATAGAGCGGTACCCCAGGGCAACACCCTAGGGCGATACATATTCTAACCACTTCTAGGGTCTGTACAAGTTTTGGTCCTGCGCTTTAGGGTCCCCTTGGCTAGGGTGCTAGCATACGGCTAATAATTGCTATTTGAAATTACTATTCCCGCTAATTTCACTGTCCTAAGTCGCTTCCTGTTCTGCTGTGCCTCCGAAAACTGCTCCTTCCCAGTCCCCTAATCAGTCCACTGTTCCCACCCGTGAAGAACTGGCGGACCGACGGCGATCGCGACACTCCAACCCAGAGCGCCAGTCCGACTCTCCCTATTGGTGGACCGTGATTCAAAATGCGGGGCGAGTAACCGGGGGCACCCTGCTGACAGCGACGTTGGTGGGGAGCGCTACCCTGGCAGGCGGGCTGGTGGGGCTGGCCTTTAGCTTTCGAAATTTGCCCGACGTGCGGGTGCTTCAGGATTATTCCCCCAGCGAAACTAGCTATATTTACGACCTGAAGGGCAAGTTGCTCAGTAGCCTGCACGATGAGGCTAATCGGGAGGTGGTGGCGTTTGATAATATTTCGCCCCATTTAAAACGGGCGGTATTGGCGATCGAGGACAGCGCCTTTTATAGCCATCCCGGCGTTAATGTAGGTAGCGTGTTGCGGGCATCGGTGGTGAACCTGGAAAGTGGGCAGGCCCGGGAAGGGGGCTCCACTATCACCATGCAGCTGGTGAAAAACCTGTTTTTGTCTCCCCAGCGCAAGCTCAGCCGCAAGGTGGCGGAGGCGGTGCTGTCGTTCCGGCTGGAGCAGATTTTTAGAAAGGAAGACATTTTGGAAATGTACCTCAATCAGGTGTATTGGGGGCACAACAATTACGGCATCCAAACGGCGGCGCGCAGCTATTTCAACACTACTGCTGGAGAGCTGAGTCTGGCAGAATCGGCGTTTTTGGCGGGCTTGATTCAAGCACCGGAGGATTACAGCCCCTTTAACAATAACTATCCGCTGGCGAAGAAGCGGCAGATCCAGGTGCTGGGGCGCATGGAGCAGTTGGGGTGGATTACGTCAGAGGAAGCGGCAGCGGCGAAGGCGGAACCGTTGTGGATTGCGGAAAATACCTCGTTTCAAACCAGTAAGCTGCCTTACATTACCAACGCGGCGATTCAGGAGTTGGAAAAGCGGTTTGGACGCGATCGCCTGCTACGGGGTGGGATGCGGGTGCAGTTGACGGTGGATTCTGCTTACCAGCGCATGGCGGAAAATACGGTGAAGGAATCCTTTGCCCGGCTACGACGGCAGGGGGCACGCATTGACCAAATTGCGTTGGTGGCGGTGGATCCGCGCACCCATTTTGTAAAGGCGCTGGTGGGAGGCGTTGATTTTAAGCGCAGTCAGTTTAACCGGGCGGTACAAGCCCTGCGACAGCCGGGGTCGTCTTTTAAGCCCTTTGTGTATTACGCCGCTTTTGCCAGCGGAAAGTATACGCCCAATTCGACGGTGCAGGATACGCCGGTGAGCTATCCCGATGGTAATGCCACCTATCGTCCCAAAAACTATGGGGGCGGCTATTCCGGCAGCGTTTCCATTCGACGGGCGATCGAAGTGTCTCTCAATATTCCGGCGGTGCGGCTGGGGCAGGAAGTGGGGCTGAATCGGGTGATTGAAATTGCGCGGGTGCTGGGTTTTCATAGTCCTTTGGAGCCGGTGGTTTCCTTGCCGCTGGGATCGGAGGACGTGACGCCGCTGGAAATGGCAGGGGCCTTTGCTACCTTTGCCAGTGGGGGCTGGCATTCGGATACCACGTTGATTGTGCAGGTGACGGACAGCAACGGTAAACGCCTGTTGGACAATACGCCGAAGCCGCGTTTGGTGTTGGACCCGTGGGCAGTAGCGTCGGTGAATCAAACGCTGAAAGGGGTCATTCAACAGGGCACAGCCCAGACGGCAAAGCTGGGACGACCGGCGGCGGGAAAAACTGGCACCACCGATGCGGAGCGGGATGTGTGGTTTGTGGGGTATGTGCCCCAGTTGTCGGTGGCGGTGTGGGCGGGCAATGATAATTACGGCCGAATTGGCACCGGGGCGACGGGGGGGAATTATGTGGCTCCCGTGTGGCGATCGTTTATGCAGCGGGCGTTGAAAGGGGTGCCGCCTCAGGATTTTGCCCCACCGAGTAATTTTCCGCGACCGACAGGGTTTTAAGGGAAGTCAGTGGGTGAAGTCAGTAGGTTAGATCAGTACGTTAGATCAGCAGGTTAGGCCGGCGAGTTAAGTCAGTGGGTTAAGTATTCAGTGGGTTAAGTCAGTGGGAAAATGGCGGGGCGAGACCGAGCAATGGGCAAGCATGCCATAGCAAACGCTAAATAATCAGGGCGACGAAGTGGTGCATTGGGTCAAATTTAAATCGGGTTTAGACGCTGGGAACAGTACGTCAGATCCTTTAGAGCGGCGGCAGTTAAGTATTTATTTGGACCACAGCGCGACGACGCCCATTTGTGCTGAGGCGATCGCCGCTGTTCACGAGGTATTTCAAGCTCAGTGGGGCAATCCATCTAGCACCCATCGCTGGGGGGAACGATCGGCGCTGGCGTTGGAGTTGGCTCGGGGGCAGGTGGGGGCGCTGGTGGGTACGGCGGACCCGACGGAGATTGTATTTACCAGTGGCGGTACAGAGGCAGATAACTGGGCCTTGTTGGGGGTGGCTCGCCACTATTCGGAGCCGCGCCATTTGGTGATTTCGTCGGTGGAGCATTCGGCGATCGCCAAAACCGCCGATTTCCTCGAAACTCAAGGCTGGGACGTAACCCGTTTACCGGTGGACCGGTATGGGCGGGTGGCTCCCCTGGATTTATCGGCAGCGCTGCGCCCTGATACGGCGTTGGTGTCCATTATTCACGGACAAAGCGAGGTGGGTACCCTTCAGCCCATTGAGGAACTGGGGGCGATCGCCCGGAATGCTGGAGTGTTATTCCACGTGGACGCGGTGCAAACGGCGGGACGGGTGCCCCTAAATTTACAAACGTTGCCCGTGGATTTACTGTCCTTGTCCAGCCACAAAATTTACGGACCCCAGGGGGTAGGGGCTTTGTACGTGCGGTCAGGCGTCAAAATTTCGCCATTGTTATTGGGAGGCGCTCAGGAAGGGCAGCTGCGGGCGGGAACCCAGGCGGTGGCGGCGATCGCTGGCTTTGGGGCAGCGGCGGAATCCATTGCCCAGGGGATAGGCAGTGAAACACAGCGATTGACGGGGCTGCGCGATCGCCTATTTGCTGGGCTTGGAACCGGTGTGGGATTGCAGCCTACCGGAGATCTCACCCATCGGCTACCCCACCACGCTAGCTTTTGCCTGGATCTGAAAGGCTGGAAAAATATCAACACGCCCCCCAGCGGCTGGGATCTGGTGCGCCAGCTGAACAGCGCCAGCATTGCCGTCAGCTCCGGATCTGCCTGCAATAGCGGCACCCTCAGCCCTAGCTCGGTTTTGGTGGCCATGGGCTATGGGGAAACGGAGGCGATCGGGGCGCTGCGGTTTTCCCTGGGGCAATCCACCCAGGAGGCGGATATTGATTGGACGGTGCAGGTGGTGCAGCAAATTCTGAGACGGTTGGGCTGTAGTGCCATCCCTCAGCCCCCTTTAGTGCATCGTCGTTCCAAAACACCCATTAGCTAGGATCTGCCATCCATTCAGTCTTTAAGTTAAGAGCCCCAAAGATTTCAGCCTTTAGTATTTTCTATGTTGAAAGGGCGTGTATTCCCCACCGCTTAGGCTTCTGGAGTTTAATTGATCACACGACCTAAACACCTAGAGGAATCTAGCGCCTTGGGTCAGTTAACCTTGAATTACAGATCACGACACCCTAGCAGGAAGTGATGCATAAGTCCTGACTAGACAAGTAATTGAATTCACGCTTCCTCCCTTAATAAGGCTTACGCCAACTTTTGCGTAATAGATAGCTGTTTAAGAAGGGGGGCTTTAGTTTCGCTAAGGTTCTGTTCTTTTGAGTATGGATTCTAGGAAACGATATCGGCGGCGATCGCCCCTTTTACTGTCCTTAGGGGCGGTCATTTTGGTCGCTTTAGGGCTGGACGGTTTACTCCACGCTCGGGCAGAAGGCTGGTGGTTTGACTCCCTGGGCTATGGCCCGATCTTTTGGGGGCGATTTGGGTTTCAAGTGGCCTTGTTTACGGTGATCGGCTCCTTAAGTTGGGTATGGCTGTGGGGAAATTTAAATTTAGCCATGGGACGGTTACCGCGACGGCTGACCACTCTCCCGCCTCCAGGGTTGCCGGAAAAATGGTGGGTGCAGCCTCCCGATTCAACTGTTGAAAATTCAAGTCAAGCCTCGCTTCAAGACTTGCCTCAAAACTGCCCCCAAAAGGCGTTCAATTCGCCCCATTCAAACTTGCAGCTCAACGGTGCCCTATCTTTTAGGGAAACGATCGCCGTCGCCATTGTGGTCATAGTTGCCCTGGAATTATTGGGACTTCACTATGGCACCGTGGCCTGGGACTCATTTCGACACGGGCTGGACAGCAACGTCGGAAACGCCGCTGGATTATCCCTAGAAGCGATTCCCGACCGATTTAGCCCGCAGCTTTTGGGTAGTCGTCTCGGGCAGATAGTAGGCAGCAGTCACTGGCAGTGGTGGTTGGTGGGGGCGATCGCCGGGGGCGCTGGGCTAATCGTGCTACCGATGGGCGCATAACTACT
>CALCTI010000547.1 GCA_937894105.1 uncultured cyanobacterium | reverse complement strand
GGATAGGGAACGGTGGGCGGGGCTTCTAAGGCGGTGCTTTTGATCTTTGCCGGGGGCGGACGAAAACGACGGGGGCGATCGCTAGCTGATATTATGTGGCGTGTCTTTTAACCTTCAATTTTTTAGCGCCTCGGGAGCCACGTGTGGTAATGCTGACCCCGGTTGATTTTAGCGGTCGCCCCTTTCATTTTATTGGCGTCGGCGGCATCGGTATGTCGGCTTTAGCCTATGTGCTGGCCCAGCGATCGCTTCCGGTTTCCGGCTCAGATCAACGAGAAAATCGCCTAACGGAAACGCTGCAATCCTTGGGCGCGAAGTTTTTTTTAGGGCAAACCGCTGGCAATATTCGTCAGCTTTTGCCAACGGGGGATTTGGGTAAAAACGGACTGCCTCAGGTGGTATGTTCCACGGCGATTCCCAAGGATAATGCGGAATACCAAGAGGCGATCGCCCAGGGCTGTCCAATTTTCCATCGCTCGGATATTTTGGCGGGGATTATGACCCAATATCGGGGTATTGCGATCGCTGGGACCCACGGCAAAACCACCACCAGTAGCGCCTTAGGGCAGACGTTGCTAAAGGCAGGGCTAGACCCCACGCTCATCGCGGGGGGCGAGCGGGCTGACTGGCTGCGCAATGCTCACTTGGGCAACGGCGATTTGCTGGTGGCGGAAGCGGATGAATCGGACGGGTCCCTGGTGAAGCTGGCGGCGGAGATTGGCGTGATTACCAATATTGAGCTGGACCATCCTGACCATTACGACTCCCTGGAGAGCGTGATTGGCATTTTTCGCACCTTCGAGAAAAATTGCAAAATTCTAGTGGGCTCCCTTGATTGCCCCACGGTGCGATCGCACTTTAAGCCCCACATTACCTACAGCATTGACCGCAATTCTGGCGCTAACTACACCGTCGATGCCATCGAGCTGGGCAGTGAGGGAGCGGCCGCTGATGTGTATGAAAATGGTGAATTCCTGGGACGGCTCCAATTGCAGCTGTTGGGGGAGCACAACCTAAGCAATGCCCTGGCGGTGGTGGCGATCGCGCGACATTTGGGCGTTGAATTTTCGGCGCTGGCGGCGGGACTGGGAAGTTTTCCTGGCGCTCGGCGACGCTTTGAACATCGCGGCACCCACCAGGGCATTGCCTTTTACGATGACTACGCCCACCACCCCAGTGAAATCTTGGTTACCTTGGCTGCCGCCAAACAGCGAGTGGCTGCACAGCAGGACTCCTCCCAGCTACAGCGGTTAATTGCCGTATTCCAGCCCCATCGTTTTAGTCGAGTGGCGGCATTTTTAGGGGAATTTTCCACCGCATTTGGTGATGCGCACCAGGTCATTGTTACGGATGTGTATGCCGCCGGCGAGGAGAATGAAGCAGGGCTTGATGGCGCTGCCGTTGCTCAGGCGATCGCAAACCATCATCCCACCGTCGATTATCGAAGCAGCCTGGATGATGTGGTATTGGGGCTCACTGAAATATTGCAGTCGGGAGATCTGGTAATCTTTCTTGGAGCTGGCAATTTAAATCAGGTCATTCCAACAATAATTGGACGTTATACCTAAACAAAAATCAGGTTAACTTTGATTTTTTTGCCCCGTTTACTAGCTATTGTTCGAGAAAACTGTCACAGATTTACCTAGCTAAAGCCAAGGCAGTTTACGTGTACTTATCTACCCCTAAGGATTCCTAAGTTAATAGGAATAATGTTTGGCGGTTCATCAGGTTAACATCTGAGTGCTCATAGGGTTGTGATGGAAATTCCCGAATAACCGCACTTTTCGTGTTTCAATTTCGATGACTTTGCTTTTAGCAAAATCGGTGCATCAAAGCTACTGGATATATTTGCGTTATTTCTGTTGGTGTGAGGAGCGTTAGATGATGACGGATCTTGGAGTCTTTGAGAAACAGGTGCGATCGCAGGTATCGCTCGCAAAGTCCACAACGTTTCGGGTGGGGGGACCGGCGGAATGGTATATCGATCCTAATAGTTTAGACGCCTTGGAAATGGCGATCGCCTGGGCGGAGAAGCAATCGGTTCCTATTACCCCCCTGGGAGCCGGGTCAAATTTATTGGTGAGCGATCGCGGCATTGATGGCCTGGTCATTGCCACCCGTAACTTGCGTCAGGTAACCGTTGACCCTGAACGCCTCCAAATCTCCGCCACCGCCGGCACCCCTTTACCGCTTATTTCTTGGAAAGCGGCGTCCTTAGGTTGGACCGGTATGGAATGGGCGGTGGGGATTCCCGGCACCGTCGGCGGCGCGGTGGTGATGAACGCGGGAGCCCACGGTGGTGATACGTCCCGGTCCCTGGCCCAGGTGCGCCTATTGAACCTAGAAACCAATGCTTTACGTCAGGTGTCGCCGGACGCATTGGGTTACGCTTACCGCACGTCGAATTTGCAAGGGCGTCATCAAATGGTGACCGAAGCCACCTTCCAATTGGCAATGGGGGAAAGCATTGAGGCGGTGCGCGCCGTTACCAAAGATCAGCTAGCCCGCCGCCACGCCACCCAGCCCTATCGCCTGCCCAACTGCGGCAGCGTTTTTCGCAATCCGGAGCCCCAAAAAGCAGCGCGACTTATTGAAGAAGCGGGGCTGAAAGGATTTCAAGTGGGCGGCGCTCAGGTGGCCCATTTGCACGCCAATTTCATTGTCAATGTGGACCAGGCTACGGCTTGGGATATTTCGTCGGTGATTAATCGGGTGCGGGAAACGGTGTATGAAAAGTGGGATGTGATGTTGCACACCGAAGTGAAAATGCTGGGGCAGTTTCCGATGGCGGCCTAAGCAAGCTTTCTTAATAAGCTATCTATCACTTAAAAGTCCAGCAAAGTCTTGCATGAGTGAAATTTGGCAGCTCTTGTTAGGGTGCGTGCCAACGCACCGTATAGAAACTAACGCCCCTTACCCTTGAGAAAAATCGTTGGATCTACGGGAAAAGGGGCAGAGCCTCCCCCTCGGCCTCCCCTTTTTAAGGGGGGAAGCCGGAGCTGGACTGGGGGCGTGCCGTCGCACTTAGGGCACGCCGCCTAGGAAAATAGGGTGGTTGGATTGAGGGTATTGGCAGCGAGGTTTTGTAAAGCGACGGAGCCGCCGTTGAAAACCAGGCGGGTATTGTTGGCATCGATCGCCGTAATTTGAACCGTTGCTGGAGTCAGTCCGCCGCCGAGGGTGATTCGATCATTGGCAGGATCAAAATCCGTGATCGCGTCATTACCGGAGCCGGGCATCACCACAAATTGATCCTGTCCGCTGCCACCGATCAGCAAATCATCGCCCAACTCGCCCATCAGCACGTCGTTGTCTGCGCCGCCGGTTAGGGTATCGTTGCCGCGCCCTCCCTGGAGCAAATCATTGCCGTCGCCGCCGTTGAGCTGGTCGTTGCCCTGGTTGCCAAAGAGATGATCGTTGCCCCGATCGCCCCCTATCAGGTCATTGCCGCCGTTGCCCTGGAGGCGATCGCTCCCTTGCCCTCCGTTAAGGCGATCGTTTTGCACACTGGCAAAAATAAAGTCGTTGCCGCCGTTGCCGTTGATGCTGAGGGCGCTAGACCGTTGTCGAAGATCTTCAAAATAATCACCGCCGCCGCCCAGACCCAACGGTGAAACGCTAGGGATGCGCTCCACGGCTCCCGTTAGGCGCACAATATCGCCGCCGGCCCCCAGCTGTCCGAAAATGGGCGTTTCCGAATCCACCTGAAACGCTAAACCGGTGCGACGACCGTCAATCAATACGCGCCCCTGACCGTCGAAATTGCGCAGGTTAAACTGACGGCGAATCTCTGGATTATTGGTCAACCCCGCAGGCACCACCACCGTGGTATCGCCGGTAAACTGGTCGCCATTTAAGTTCACCTCCGTGAGGGCTTCAAACTCGTCAAAGTTCAGCGTCACATCCTGGTCGTTGTTGGGCAGGTTTAAGACCAGGGTGCCGTTAAAGTTTCGGTTGCGGATGGACGCCACCGTGCGATCGCCCCCACCCAGGTCGGAAAAATCTAGCGCCAAATTGCCCCGCTGGCTAGACAACGGACGCGGCAGCGTAAAGGACAAAGCCCCTTGGAACGACGGTCCCGAGAGGGCCACATTGCCCACAGTGTTTTCCAGGTCGATGCGTAAACTACGGTTGCTGTTGGTTTCCACCGGCAAGGTGACCCGAGTTTGGGGGGCGATGCGGGGGGCGATTCCAATGGTGGTTTCGGCGTCGCCTAAAGGAGCCACGCTAAAGGTATTGGTGGCAGAATTTTCCGTCACCTGGGGCGTGGGAAACTGCACCGGGTTGCCCGCTGCGGTGAAATTGATGGTACGGGTGCTAATGGCATTGTCAGCAAAATCCTCCAGCACATTGCCCCGTAGTTCCAGCCGATAGGTGCTGCCCGGATTCAGAGCTGGCACCGGATCCAAAATCACCCGCCGTGCCCCTTCGTCGTAAACGCCGTTAAAGGGCACTTCGGCGATAGGGCTGCCGGAGGAATTAAACTCTGCCAGGGTAAATACCGGGGCGATCGCCGCATTGGTAAAGGGACGATCATTGTCGGCAATGCGAATGGGCTCGCTAAATTCCACCGTTAAATTGCTGTTGGGATCCGTCACCGTGCTGCCATTGCCGGGTACAAAATTTACCCGAGGTGGTGAAATATCCCCCGCTTGGGTGACAAAATCTCGGGTAACGGCGCTGGTTAGCTCATTGGCACCGTCGTCCTCCAGGCGATTCCCGGCAATTTCAACCCGATAGGTGGTGGACGGATCCAACGTTCCCGACGGCACCACCGCAATACTGCGCTCGGTGGTGTTATCAAACGTCACCCGCTGCAAGGGCACCGATGCGTTGTCGGACACCCGCCGCAGGGAAATAATGCCAGCGTTGGTCAGGTCTGTGCTTAAGGGTGAACCGTTGGTTTGGCGCAGGCGATCGCCAAAATCTAGGGTCAAGGTGGGACCTTCCAGGGGCACATCACCGGCGGGCGCAACGGAAATATCCCCCGCCAAAATGGAGCGATTGTCAATTTCCAAGGTGCGGCTGTTGCCCAAGTTGGTGGCGAACGGAATGGTTAAATTCGCCGCCTCTGCCCCTCCATTGGTCACTGTGGCTCCCCCCGTTAAAATCAGGGACGTTACCGATAAATCCGCCACTGACGGATCCGCCGGGCCAATGGGATAGGGTACGGTCACCGTGGCTCCGCTAGTATTGCCCGTTAACCGAGCGATCGCCCCATTATTTAACGTGGCCTCCAGGGCTCCACCGTTTGCCGTAAAAGTTACCGACTGGTCAAAGGTAAAGGTCAGGCTAAGGGTGCTATCGGTGGTGCGGGCACTGTAAACTCCATTGCTTTCCACCGACGACACGGATTGGAGCACCGGCGGCGCGAGGGTGTGATTGTACTGGGCTCGCACTCGTCGGCTAACGGCCAAATCAAAGCGCGGATTGCCGACGGTGACGTTTAATTCCCAGCGTCCCCCCAACTTTTCAGCTCCCACGGGACGGGATGACGCGGCGATCGCCGCCCCGGTCAACTGACCAAACTGCTCCAAGAATCCTCGCCCTGAATTTCCTGCCCCCACTTCGCAGCCGTAAATGACCACGGTGGGGGTTTGGACAGACTTAGGAAAC
>CALCTI010000546.1 GCA_937894105.1 uncultured cyanobacterium | reverse complement strand
GGCGATCGCCTCCTCCAGGGCAGCTACCGCTTTTGGATCGTTAATTGAGCCGAGTGTATTGGCGATCGACGTAGCCACCGCCACATTCTCTGTGGCTTTCATCGTTTCAATAAGCACATCCAGCGCTGGCGCTCCCACTTGCCCCAACGCCATCACCGCCGTTAATCCCACCAAGGGATTGTCATCTTCCATCCCCAAGGCCAACGCTTGGAATCCATCATCGGGAAAGGATCCCTCTTCACACTGCACCGCCACCTGAGCCAAAGCCTTAACGCAACTCGTGCGCGCCGTCTCGTCCTGGCTGGTTTTCAACCCCTCAATCAGCGCCGGCACCGCTGGCAAGCCGATCGCTCCCAAAGTGCGCACCGACGCCCGCCGATACACCATGTCCTCCGAAGTCAGGTTATCCATCAGTCGAGGAATAACGGCGTCATCGATGGCTTCTGCCAGATCCCAAATGGCACGTTCTCGCAAGTTGGGATTGGGGTGTTTTAGCTGCTGAAAAAGGGCGTCGGTGGTCATAATTTGCAACAAAGTTTGAAATAAGTGGAATTAAAAATCGCGACCTGCGGTGGCGCTTGGGGTGTGAATAAATTGAAAAACGAACCAAAAATAGACTCGACAGGCGAACTGGGATACAAAATTTCAGAACGTTCTTATTTAGAAGGTCCCTCGCTAGGAAATTCTTATATTTTTCCGAGGGAACTCGCGACAAATTCTTAGCAATTTTTCAACAAACTTTTATTTCGCCACTTTCCAGAGATTTGCTTCCAGAGACCAGCTTCCAGGGAGCTATTGTCCCAGAGGGCTTAGCGATAAAACCTTTGCCGCCCCTGCGCCGTCCCAGAAGAAAACTAAACCGGAGCCTCGCGTGAGGGAGCGATCGCCGCCACCTTCGCTTGTAAAAGAGGATCATCCCCAGCCGCCGCCCTCGTCAATATACCCATCGCCCCTAAGGTTTTAAGCCCCAGCAGCGCGGCATATTTTAAATCCCAAATGGGCGAATCCAGCGCCGTTTCCAATTCCGCAACCGCCCGTTGGTCCCCCAGCTCCCCCAGGGCGATCGCCGCCGCTGCCCGAGACTTTTGAAACTGAGGCTCAGGATTGTGCAGCGCCTCCACAAACAACTCGTAGGCGGGGGCATATCGCAACCACCCCAGCACCTTAATCAAGTGATAGTGGGCGCCATAGGCGTTATATCCCTGGTCGCGAAATGAGGCGATCACCGCCGGTCCCGCTTGGTGCTGAAAGGACTCCACCAGGGTTTGCGTGGCTAAATAACACCGCCCAAAATCCGTTTGATATAGCTCCTGAAGGGCAAATTCTAGCGCGGGCAACTGATCGTACTCGTGAACCAAATTTAGCGTGGCGGGATGATCGCGCACCGTGGCATCCAAAATGGGCTCCAGCATTTCAAAGGTCAGGGTCCCCGCCCCCATCGCCTTTGCCGCCAACAGCCGAATCCCCCGCAAGCGAAAGACTATCGACACCGGACATTGGCTAATGGGAGCGATCGCCGGAGTATAGCCCGCGTCCACCAAATCCTGAATCGAGAGGCGTCGGGCATTGACACTAGAATGCTGCAAAAACTCCACCACCCCTTCCATCAGGGCATCCTCCCCCGTGAACCGGCTCACCGTGGCGATCGCCGCGCTAGCCGTCGGTTCATCCCCGTTGTCCATAAACGGGCGAATCCGATCCAGGGACTGGGGATAGTCCAGCTTCGACAGGGTTTGGATAATCACTCGGTAGGGCTGATCCGGCTGGGGTAAAAGCTGGGCGATCGCCTCCAAAACTGCCGGATCCTCCGTGCCAATTTCCCCAATGGCCCAAACCGAATTTTCCACGGTGTACACATCGTCACTGTTCAGGCACTGACAAATGACCCCCAGGGCTGATCGCGCCCGTAGCCGCCCCAGCGATTCCACCGCCTTTCGCTGCACAATGCGCGTATCCAAAGACCCATCTTCCAGCTCCACCGCTCGAATCAATGCGGCGATCGCCTGGTCCGTTGGAAAATTAATCAGGTGTGACGCAGCAATGTATCGCGAGTCCCCTGGCTTTAGCTCCGACGGCGGCGTATCCAATAGGGCGATCGCCTCATCCTCAGTTAGGGAAAAGATATTAGCAAATCGCTTATCCATAGCCTTTTAAGGGTTTAAAGTCACTGTTGGGACACGCATCAATTACGGGCAAGCCTTGTGTCATCCGGGTTACTGCACCTTATTTTTTATTTAAAGAATGAACTCTTAATCAAAAAAATAAAGCCCATTAAAAATAATGCAGAGGCTGTAAGCCCTATGGCACAAGGCACAAAAATTGAACGATAATAATCCTTGAATTCATCGAAAGAAAGGCTTTTGGATCGGCCGATCGCCAGCATCGAATAGATCTTCGAAAACTTACGGATAAAAAGTGATCGGTAAAAAGCTTACTGGTGAAAAATTTATCGGTGAATTTAGAAAAGGATTGTAATCAAATTTTGCCCCAAACTGGATAACTGTCATATAGCGAAACCTTCTGGGATGCTCTCTGCACACATGCGGGCAAAGGGGGCGATCGCACCCGCACTACTTTCAGAGACTTATCCGGGTCTTCTAAGGAATTGATCAGTAATAAGAGACATCAAAAACTCGCTTTATAGTTGACAATCCTTTTGTCGTACCCTGTGCCACCTTTCTTTTGCTCTTTTATCTTTGCTGTTGCAAATAAGAATAGGCGAATAAGAGTAAATAAATTAAGAGTCAGTGAATTAAGAGTACGTAAACAAAAAAAACGGACCGGGCTCCTTCAAAGAGTCGGTCCAAGATGATGAAACTAATGAACTTTGAATCTAGACTTGGGAAGTCTCTGTAATAACATCAAATAGTTATGAATGCTAGTACGTTCGACAATGACGAAAGCCCTTAGATCAGTTTGGAAAGGCGAAAGATTTTCAAGAAGAAAATAGAAAGAAGCAATTAAAAAATATTCAAACTAAGCATTGCAATAAATGCCTAATCGTTATTCCATTCTTCATGTCCAATTAACTCTCCAATGCAATCCCGAAGTAGGAAATCGCACCGCTCAAGTTCAACCTCTACGCAATTCCACTCGCGAGCCGGAATGTACTGGCAAAGCACATAAATAGGTTGGTGGCGGCTAACTCGCCCTCGACTCACCAGGGTTCTAGCCTCTTCCTTAATGGACTCGAGAGAATACTGAACGGTAGCTTGAATCATGACAATTTCACGTATACGACAGATTAATTTTTTGGAGCCATCGCCATTGGCTTTAGAAAATAACTTGACGGTAAGCCTGTAACTTTTACCGCAAATAGCAATTTAGTGATTAAACTATCCTGTTGCCGTTGCTATCCCAGGACGGGCATTTCCTCGCCCGCTATTACTTCAACAGGGCTTTAGCTTAGCCGCGCCCAAATAAGCAAATATGAGCTGGAGGGAGGAAAACTTTTGGAAACCATCTTAGCTCGCAACATATTTTTCCGGTCTGCGGAGCTAGATGATTTTGCTGATAGTTCTCTTCACAATTTAACCCAGAAGTCTATATGGCTGTCTGACCCATGCTGCACAAAAACTATTGTGCCTGTTACTTTAAGGGCGTTCCGTTAAGAAATCATAAAATTTTATTTGTTGATATTAGATAAAGTCATTTTTACGAGTTGATCAACAATCTTGCAAGGCTTGCGATCGCCGGTTCCCAGTGATCTAGCGCAGGTTGACGAAT
>CALCTI010000545.1 GCA_937894105.1 uncultured cyanobacterium | reverse complement strand
TCCCAAAAAAGCCCACTCCACGTAGCGCAAGATTTTGGGAACAGACGCAATCGTTGCGGGAACCGGGGGAATTGCCCGAGCTGTCATCGCTTGCACCGCAGAGATATGGACACGTTGCTTCTTGATCTTATGGGGCCTTTTGCCCAATCCCCATGACAAAAGTCATGGGTTTGGATGACGTTTCGCTATGGAGGCTGGCGATAATACCTTGCTAGGGTTGTACTACAACAACCTCCGTGGAATGCATATCTGTCATGAAGCAATTTCAACTGGGTGCCGGTCTGATCCTGCCATCCATTAGCTGGACTGGACTGGGATTGAATGGTGCTCATTGCTCGCTGTTCGGTAGCCGAAGTGCCGCTGCTGAAACGCCTGTCGCTCAGAGCACTCTGCCACCTCTGATTGATCGCGACCTGTTTTTTGGCGATCCTGAAATCATTGGGGCACAGCTTTCTCCAGATGGTCAATTTCTTGCCTTTCGAAAACCGCTTGACGGTGTGATGAACGTTTGGGTCAAGGGCATTGATGAGCCGATGGAGGCTGCCCGTCCCGTCACAACTACTGGGGAGCGTCCCATTAGGATCTATTTCTGGAGTGCTGATGGGCGCTATATTCTTTACGCCCAAGACCAAGGGGGGAACGAAAATTTTCAACTCTACGCCGTTGAGCCTGAATCCCCAGGTGAAGCTGCGATCGCCCGCAACTTAACCCCGATTGAGGGAATTTCTGCTCGGATTTATGGGGTGCCGAAGCAGACTCCCGATGAAATTATTATTGGCTTGAACGATCGCGACCCCCGCGTTCACGATGTGTATCAACTGGATTTGACCACGGGGGAACGCACGCTTGTTTACAAAAATGACGAAAACGTTGCCAGCTGGATAACGGATTCCCAGGGGACGGTGCGAGTCGCCTATCGCCAAACTCGGGAAGGTGCCAATGAAACGTTAGTTGTTAACAACGGTACGCTGACGTCGATTTATACCTGCGCAGTGGAGGAAACCTGTTATCCCATTCGCATTCACCCTGACGGTCAGCAGGTTTATTTGGCCACAAATCGCGATCAAGATCTTATTCAGCTAGAGCTGCTTAACTTAACCACGGGACAGAGTCAGCTAGTGGAATCCGATCCCGAAAATCAGGTGGATTTTAGTAGCGCCATATTCTCAGAAGCGACGGACGAACTAATTGCCACTGCCTATGTGGGCGATCGCGTGCGTATTTATCCCCAGGATGATCAGCTTGCCACCGACCTGGCTTTTCTCCGGCAGCAGTTCCCCAACGACGAATTTTCCCTTTCGTCCCTCACCCAGGACGATCAGCTAGCTTTAATTGGCATCCAAAGTGACGTAAACCCAGGGGCGAGGTATCTCTTTGATCGTGGTGCCCATACCCTAGAGAAGCTTTACGACTATCGTCCCGAGCTAGCTGGCGCGTCCTTAGCCACAATGGAG
>CALCTI010000544.1 GCA_937894105.1 uncultured cyanobacterium | reverse complement strand
CAAGCCCTAAACCTCAAGCCCTAACGATCAAACAACGAGCCTAAGCTAAAGCGGAAAAAACCAGGAGATACCCCTCAACTCAACCCTTTTAGCGCAACGAGAATGATTTACAAAAATCAGTGAAACTCAACAGGGCTTAAATATGGAAAAAGAAAGCCCAAGATCCACTTGACGTAACGACATAAAAACTCCGGGCAATTATCAGAAACTTTACAGTCCCTTGTCGAGCCCCTTGGGATTTTCTAAAAACATAGGTAGAGCGTTTCCATCGCTCTAGGGCGACTTACTCTTTCGCGCTGTGCTTTTTGCGTTGCTTGTGCGCTAGGGTTCAAATCTATCTGCCCTGTTCCGCCACGTTTCTGCTTAGTTTTTATGGCCAATCTTTTATGGGCAATTCACGTAATCACCGCTAGATTTTCCGACGCGCACATCCTACCTCTTCGGCTAACTTGCTCGTTAACCTTGCGCTTTAGCCTTCACTAAAAGCTTTCTTCTAAATCCATTGCGCACCCATCCTAAAAACGGATTTCCTGTGCGTATTCGCCTAACCTTTTATTCCTGTCCGCTATGGCTTTTCCTTGGTTAACTACCACCATCCTGTTACCCGTTGCGGCTGCCCTGCTCCTGCCCATTATTCCGGACAAAGGCGGCAAAACCGTTCGCTGGTATTCCTTGACGATCGGGCTGATTAACTTTGCAATCCTGGTTTACGCCTTCTACACCCAGTACGACTTTTCCCAGCCGGGTCTCCAACTCGTGGAAAGTTACACCTGGATTGAGCAGCTCGACCTGAAATGGTCCGTAGGGGTCGATGGGCTATCCATGCCCCTAGTGCTGCTAACGGGCTTTATCACAACCTTGGCAACCCTGGCCGCTTGGCCCGTCACCCTCAAACCCAAGCTGTTTTACTTCCTGTTGCTGTGTATGTACGGCGGGCAAATTGCCGTCTTTGCTGTCCAGGACATGCTGCTATTTTTCTTGGTGTGGGAACTGGAGCTGATCCCTGTTTACCTGCTGCTGTCCATTTGGGGCGGAAAACGGCGACTGTATGCGGCGACCAAATTTATTCTCTACACCGCTGGCGGCTCCCTGTTTATTTTGCTGTCGGCTTTGACCATGGCTTTCTACGGCGATACGGTCACCTTTGATATGGCCACCCTCGCCGCTAAGCCTTACGGACAAACCCTGCAACTGTTTTTGTACGCCGGCTTCTTTATTGCCTATGCCGTCAAACTCCCCATTTTTCCCCTACACACTTGGCTACCCGATGCTCACGGTGAAGCTACGGCTCCAGTTCACATGTTGCTGGCGGGAATTTTGTTGAAAATGGGGGGCTATGCGTTGATTCGCATGAATGCGGGCATGTTGCCCGATGCCCACGCGGTTTTTGCGCCTGTGTTGGTGATTCTGGGAATTGTCAATATCGTTTATGCGGCTCTGACATCCTTTGCCCAGCGGAATCTAAAGCGCAAAATTGCCTATTCATCCATTTCCCATATGGGCTTTGTCTTGATTGGTATTGCCTCCTTTACGGACTTGGGCATGAGCGGTGCGGTGCTGCAGATGGTATCCCACGGTCTGATTGGAGCGAGTTTGTTCTTCCTGGTGGGCGCAACTTACGATCGCACCCACACCTTAATGCTGGATGAGATGGGCGGCGTTGGTCAGCGTATGCCTCGGATCTTCTCCATGTTTACGGTGTGTTCCCTCGCCTCTTTGGCGCTGCCCGGCATGAGTGGCTTTGTGGCGGAGTTGACGATATTCCTAGGCTTTAGCACCAGCGATGCCTACTCCCTTGATTTCAAAGTCTTCGTTGTGATCCTCGCCGCCGTGGGCGTAATTCTGACGCCAATTTACCTGCTATCTATGTTGCGGGAGATTTTCTATGGTCCTGAAAATAAGGATCTGACCTCTCACGAAAAATTAGTGGACGCTGAGCCTCGGGAAGTCTTTATTATTGCTTGCCTGATGTTGCCGATTTTGGGCATTGGTCTTTATCCGAAATCCCTGACAGAGATTTATGATGCCACGACCCACAGTTTGACCCAGCGTTTGCGAGCGTCGGTACCCACCTTGGTTGCCCAAAAACAGCAGCCGAAGCCGGACGCTTTAGAAACGGCAACGGCGGCGATCGCCCCACCATTGCCCACCTTGACCCGATAGGGAAGCAACTCAATAAAACTGGGATGGCATGTGACTAGACATCATGTTTCAACGTCTAGAACCTCGATCCCGTAAGGCGATCAAGCCTCTCACTTCATTACTAAAACTTCAAATTCCCCTGAATCTTCTAGAAGATTCAGGGGAATTGCTTTATGCTGTAAACCGATGAAATGTTTTTTTGACTTTGTTTGATTTAGTAAACTTATTTAAATATTGCTGTTTAGATTAGTTCAAAAATCATCTAATTTATTCCAGCTTCTATATAACTATGACTGCAACTTTAGAACTTCCCAAAGCGCCATTCGCCATTGATGATCGCCCTGACCTTCGCGCCGATCAACCCATTGCGGAAGAGCTTTCCTTCCTTGGCGGCTTTCAGGCGTTGTCGGACCCCATTCGTTTGCAGGTCTTAGAGCTGCTGCGCACCAAGGAGCTGTGTGTTGGAGAGCTGTGTGATGCCCTAGGGGGAATTGCCCAATCTAAGCTGTCGTTTCACTTGAAAGTCCTCAAGCAAGCAGGGTTAATTGTGGGGCGTCAAGAGGGGCGATGGGTTTACTACCGTCTGAACGTGGCGCAATTTGTGGTGCTGGAAGAGTATTTGGCATCCTACCGTCGGTTTGCCCAGGTTTGGCCCAGCCGAAATCTTGCGTAAGGAGTGACAGGCTTTGGGGCTTGTGAGAATCTTTTGATCGCCGATTGGATACGTTGACCCCCAATGCTAAGAATGGCGTTGGGGGTTCGTGCCGTTAAGGCTGGCGCGATGGGGGCAAGATCATAAAAATGGAGTCACCCTGGAAGTTGTCATAGGCGATCGCCCAGCAACTTTGTAATATGATTACTATCTAGTTTGATTGCCTAACGTAAATCCACCAGGAAAAGTTGTTGTGATAGTTGAACTTTTCTATGGTTGGAATCTAGGTGATCACGACTAAAATTGCGTTTATTATCCGTTGCTAACGGAGCTGAAGCATATGTCTTCCCATCCCTTACCTTTTGCCAAAAACTGGTCTCGACGCGCTGTTGGAGCCGCTGCAGTGCTGTTAACGGCAGTTACTTCCGCTGCAACTGTGATCCCGCCTCAGGCAGCGCACGGGGCTGGTCCTGGTCTAACCCTCTTCGGTGAGCAGTCTCTCAATTTTCACCTACAGTCCGGCTCTAGCGATTCCTTTGATCGTTACAAGCTACGGATTCCGGTTCAGGAAACTGCGATTTCCCACGTGGTGGTGGACTACAATCCGGACCGGTGGGACGGGCAGCTTGACCCGGAAAATATTGAACTGCGCTATCGTAAAAAGCGTCGCGGCCGCGATCGCCGCTTTAAGCTAAAAGAGCTGAATTTGGACCCCACGATTGGCATTGTGTCCCTTATTCCTGAAGAGCCGATTCCGGCTGGGGAACGAGTTGAAGTGGTTTTTCATAATGTTATTAATCCCCGCGACGGCGGATTTTTTAAATTCGCATGCAAAATTGCGATTCCGGGCGATCGCGCCGAGCGATTTCGGAACCTTGGTAACTGGGTTATCGACATCGATTAGAAAAAATCAATTAGACTTGTTGTAATTACCCACTGCAACTGTTTGAAACTCCTGGTTCCCATTGCTTAAACAATGGAGAGCCAGGTTTTTTATGCCCTAACTAACGCCCTCACAGTTTAAAGGACAGCGGTGAGGGCGTTAGGATTTTGGATTTTTGGGGGATCTAATCTTTAAGGGCTAACCGGCTAATCTTTTTCAGTGACTCGCCAGCTTAGTTTGAGATTGAACCAAAAATTCCACAGGGTAACGGCAGCGATCGCCAAAAGCTTTGCCACATAAGCATTGCCCCCAAAGCCGTTAAACAACATATTGATAATCGTTACGTTAAGCAGTAGCCCTAATAGACACACCACGTTGAACTTAAGAAAGCGCTTTAGAATTTGACGACGGCGGGTTTGGCGGCGGGCAATATCTCCAAAGGTCCAGCGATCATTCCATAAAAAATTATTGATAATTGCCACCTCCGCCGACAGCACTGCGCTGCGGGTCAATCCCCAGCCCAGCACCCCGCGCAACCCGTAAAACACCGCCATATCCACAAACACTCCGCTAAAGCCCACAATGCCAAAGCGCAGCAGCCGCCCCCCTTGCCATCGCGCCCACCGCAGCCGCCACAGATGCAGTAAATAATCCCAGTAGTGCTGGCGAGACACCTTGCTGTCTCCTTCCTGGCGCTCTTGAAACACGTAGCCACACTCGCCAATCCAGTGCACCTGACCGCGACCGAGTACTTCAATGAGAATTTTGTAGCCGACGGGGCTCAGGGAAAGGTTGGCGATCGCCTCGCGCCGCACCAGAAAATAGCCGCTCATGGGATCCGACACCCGGCTGACCACTTCCGGCAAGATGATCAATCCCAGCATTTGAGCTCCTCGGGAGAGTACTCGCCGCGCCAGGCTCCAGTCGCTGACGCCGCCGCCCACCACGTGACGACTGGCGATCGCCAAATCTGCCCCCCGGCGAATTTCTGACAGTAGCTCAATCAGCGTCTCTGGGGGATGCTGTAAATCCGCATCAATTACCCCCAGCACTTGACCGTGAGCCCCCTGCCAGCCTCGAATCACCGCCGTGGATAATCCCCGTTCGTCAATCCGTCGCATCACCTGCACCGGATACAGGGCGGCAATTTTCTGGGCAGATTCCCAGGTGCGATCCGGGCTATTGTCATCCACCACGATCAGCTCGTAATTCTCCGGCAAAATCGGATCAAGCAGCTGCGTTAACTGCTGAATCAGGGTGGCAATATTGTTCGCTTCTTGATAGGTGGGGATAATTAACGACAGGAACGGAGAGGGGCGATCGCCTAAACTCAGTGCGTCTAAACTCGGCACCTTATAGGTTCCCTCGGGCACCGGCATTAAAGGAGCCACAGCAGAATTACCAGGCAGTGGATCAACAACCATTAACTTACATAATCAGCAACGCATATCCTACAGGCTATTGACCCCAAGACACTGAGATATTGCCTTTGCACAGAGTCGCAATTCCTTAGTCCGCATCAATTTATCAGTGGTATTTGAGCGGTGCTTGAGTGACATTTGATACACTCTGCTGATGACAGGTCAAGGTTTAATAGGCCATAACGTCAATCAGAAAAAATGTTGGTATTAATGCAATGTGATGGTTGCTTAATTTCGAAAAGCTTGAACCTTCTGTAGATTAAGGCTCAGCATGCATTACGTTGCATCACCACCAAAATGTTGATGCGACAATATCCTTAAACAATATTGTTCAGTGATTAACCACGAGCGGTAGTGGTCCAATCTTAATGATGGGTTGCTCTGGTCCTTACAAGCTACGGGAGATCACCAGAAAAGCATCTTT
>CALCTI010000543.1 GCA_937894105.1 uncultured cyanobacterium | reverse complement strand
AATTGCGCCCGGTGGTTTGTGGCGGACCAGGGGATGATGACGGCAGGGTTGGCTAATGCGGTGCGCAGTTCCCAGGCAGAAACGGAGGAGCTGCTGTATATCATTCAGCACAGTGGCTCGCGGCTGGTGATTTTAGAACACACAAAGCTACTGAAGCGGCTAGGGAGTCGCCTGGCAGAGCTGCACCAGTCTCAACCGTTCGATGCCATTGTGATTTTGACCGGTGCCCTTGCGGCTGATGGGGGCGATCGCCCAGAAACCCTCCCAGACTCCATTCCCCTATTAACTTACGAAGACGTGCTGGAACGGGGAAAAACGGCCCCCTTTAAGCGCCCCACCCTTACCCGCAACACTCTGGCTACGCTAATTTATACCTCCGGCACCACTGGCAAGCCGAAGGGGGTAATGCTCTCCCACGGCAATTTGATGCACCAAATGACCAGCCTGGGATCGGTGGCAGCGCCCTATCCCGGCGATCCAGTCCTAACCATTTTGCCCACCTGGCACTCTTTCGGTCGCGCTGGGGATTATTATTTGGCTTCCCAAGGCTGCAAGCTGGTGTACACCAATTTACGTTCCATCAAATCGGACTTTAAAACCCACCAGCCTTTTTACATGTTGGCGGTGCCGCGCCTGTGGGAGTCCATTTATGAGGGGGTGCAAAAGCAATTGCGATCGCAGCCCGTCAAAAAACAAAACCTGGTCAAAACCTTCCTCGGCTTCAGCGAACAACATATTTTGGCCCAGCGAAAGGCGCAGGGTCTAGAACTTAGTACCCAGCCCGCTTCGTCCCTAACACGATTTTTGAGTTCCATCAAAGCCGCCGCTTTTTGGCCTCTGCATAAACTGGGCGACGCCCTAATTTACAAAACCATTCGCCAAGCCACCGGCGGCAAGTTTCGCTATGCCATCAGCGGCGGCGGTGCGTTGGCCCCTCACCTAGAGCTATTTTTTGAAATTGTGGATATTAAGGTGCTGGTGGGCTACGGGCTGACGGAAACGGCACCGGTGCTCACTGCTCGCCGTCTGTGGTTTAATCGACGCGGCTCCTCCGGTGCGCCGATCCCCCACACGGAATTGCAGGTGCTGGATCTGGATACCCGAAATCCCCTGCCCATTGGCGATCGCGGTCTCGTCTTCGCTCGCGGTCCCCAGGTGATGGCGGGCTACTACCAAAATCCCACGGCGACCCAGAAGGCAATCAATCCCGCTGGCTGGTTTGATACTGGCGATATTGGTCAGCTCTTCCCCAATGGCGACTTAATTATTACCGGCCGCGCCAAAGACACCATCGTCCTCACCAACGGGGAAAATATCGAGCCCCAGCCCATTGAAGACGCCTGTGCTCGCAGTGTCTTTATCGATCAAATTATGCTAGTGGGACAGGATCAAAAGGCACTGGGCGCATTGATTGTCCCCAACCGGGAAGCCGTGGACATTAACCTGCGGGCCCAGGGGGTGCCCGTACCCCAGTGGACCGTGGATGGTGACGGGGCGATCGCCCTAGACCCCGGTCTAGAAACCCTATTTCGCAACGAACTAAACCGCGAACTTAGAAACCGCCCTGGTTACAAAGCGGAAGAACGCATCGGTCCCTTCCGCCTGCTCGCCGATGGCTTTTCCCTAGAAAACGGACAGCTTACCCAAACTTTGAAAATTCGCCGCCCCCGTGTGACCGGCCACTACCGCGATATGATTGACGGGATGTTTGGGGCATCCTGATAGCATCACTTACGGTGGAAATCTAAATGACAGGGGATCGCCGACCCTTAGGGTTGGGACCATTCTTTGCCGTTCCGATGCCCCCACCCTGGAAACCTACAAAATAAAACGTAATTATTGTCTCCTATGGATGTCGATCAAGGTTCATTGCAGCTAAAGCGCCCAATTACCATTAAGTCGGTGGTCACTCCCCAGTGGAAAGAGCAGGCCCAATCCGAGCTGCAAACCCAGGTGAGCAAGATTGATCGCCAAATGCAGTCCCTCGAAACCCAAGGGCAACAGGCGATCTCCCAGATTCAAAAGCAAAGCATTCAGCCCCCCAGCGCCGAAGTACAGCGCCAAATTGAAAACGTGCAGGGGCAAGTGACTGAGCAAAAAAACAAAATGCTGAACCAAAAAAATCAGCTCCTGCAACAGCTCAACCAAGTACAAGGCTTAGAGCTGGACCAAGAGGTTAGCCAGGGGCAAATGGACAGCTTCTTCACCCTGAAGGAAGGGGACAACCTACTGGAAAAAATGCAGGTTGAAGTGCTTCTGCGAGACGGCATCGTCGAAGAAATTCGCGGCGAACTGTAAACCCAGAAAACGTGGGGCGCGTGCAATGCACCGTCCGACACCCCGCAACCACACACAAAAACTCCGAGAGCAATAATTCTGGCTCCCGGAGTTTTTTATTGGACCTTATCTTTACTGGGTCAGCGCGTGGGCAAATTCAGGCGGCGCGTTTCACGCACCCTACGCCAACGACGCAGAACAGGGTCACTGACTTAGTAGACCTCCACGTGCCAGCGGTGCTCCTTCTTAAGCTGACGACGGTACTTCTTCCATTCCACGCCGAATTTTTCGGCGGCGGCGGTCATCCCTTCGTCCACACCAGCTTCCATTCCGCGCAAGCCACACATATACAGATGGGTCTCAGGCTTCTGGATCATCCCCCACAGCTCATCAGCATGCTCCTTAATGCGCTCTTGGATATACATCTTGCCGCCGGACTCGGTCTTCTGTTCCCGAGAAACTGCGTAGGTCAGACGCATATTGTCAGGATTCTCAGCCTGCATTTTCTCCAGGTCATCCTTGTACAGAATATTGGCGGAATAAGGAATGCCAAAGAACAACCAAGCCAGTCCGTCGAACTTGTACCCAGGATTGTTTTCCTTGAACATGCGCCATAGGAACGCCCGGAACGGGGCGATACCGGTACCGGTGCCCAACATAATGATGTTGGCTTTGGTATCTTCAGGCAACAGCATTTCCTTACCCACGGGACCGCTAATGGCCACGTCGTCACCGGGCTTCAGACCACACAGGTGGGTGGAGCAGGTGCCGTACACGTGCTCGCCGGTTTCAGGATCGTCGTACTCAAGCTGACGCACACAAAGGGACACGGTTTTGTCGTCCACATTGTCCCCGTGGCGGGTAGAGGCGATCGAGTACAAACGCACCTTGTTGGGACGCCCGCGCTCATCTTTGCCAGGAGGAATAATACCGATACTTTGCCCCTCAACGTATTCCAAGTCTCCTTCGGAAATATCGAAGATTAGGTGCTGAACAATACCGGATCCGCCTTCACCCACTAGGGGATCGTTGGACAGACACTTGCCGATGTAGGGATTTTTCGGCTTGTAAATATTGCTGGGTACGTCCGCACCGGGCTTTTTGTTTTTCGCCTTAGCTGCACCATTGGCCGATGCACCATTGCTGGGCGAAGCGGCTGAACTGGAAGCCATTGGGGCGGCTGCCGACTGTTCGGAATCAATGCCAACGGGGGTGATGTTCAGAATTTTCCCCCCAAGGCGGGTAATGCGCCGCATTTCGGCAACCATGCGGTTGTAGGGGACGATGAAAAATACGCTTCCACTCTGGCGAACGGGAGTTTGGGTTACACCATTGGCGCGAAGGCCGCTAACTTCATATCGGAACATGCGGTTGCCGGAAGCTGCACCGTTAGTGTTCCCAATGGCGCTGGTACTATACATATTTGCTAATGTTCTCCAACAGTTCAAAGGCTTTTTAAAGTTATAGAAGATCCTACCAATAGGGCAACTCTAACCCAAGGCACCTGATGGCGCGGGCAGACTTTAAGGTAAAACCTTCCCTGGTCAGCGGACCATCCCACAAGACGGGTCTTTCGTAGGTATACCTAGTCGTGGCAGACCAGCTTCTATTTCCAGTATCCCTCAGGTGCCATTATTCAGAGTCTTCTACGGATTGTCCACTGCAAGGTCACTTTACGCGTAGATCGCCCGCCCCATAATGCTTGTACGCCTAGGGTGGTGGTTTTATCTCCTAGTAAGTGTTGCTTTGCTGTAATAAAAATTTTGTGTGGTCCTAATTTCAAAAGCTTTGACAAATTAGGTTAACGAAACTCTAGAAAGTGGCGAGATTTGCCGGTGAGGATGGGGGATTTTGCTGCGTTTGAAAGATTTTTTGTCCTTGAGTGAAGTGCTTGCATCAGATGGCAAGGCCTTGATACTCTACTTGGGACTCGGTAGGAGTGAAAAATCCTTAATCCTAAAGAGCACTCATTGTCCTTCAGAAGCTTTTTAGACTGTGCAATGATTTGCGGCATTCAGCAATTTAGGTTGATGATGACCTTGCGCGAGAGCCGGTGATGCTGCAAAAGTCGTTGCGGAAGATGGTTTTGCTGTCCTTACAGATTCTGTGAGGCTTCGATTTTTCTTCTGTGGCGATCGCCTCTGAAATCACTGTAAGGATTAGTCAAAATTATCATTGCATAGAGGGAACTTATGACCATCAAGCCTGATCGCGTCGTTTTAATTGGTGTAGCCGGGGATTCCGGGTGCGGTAAATCCACCTTCCTACGCCGCCTAGCCGATTTATTTGGCGAACAGTTTATGACGGTGATCTGCTTAGACGATTACCATAGTCTTGATCGCAAGGGGCGCAAGGTTGCCGGCGTGACAGCCCTTGATCCCAAGGCCAATAATTTTGATCTGATGTATGAGCAGATCAAGGCCCTTAAGGAAGGTAATCCTATTGATAAGCCTATCTATAACCATGAAACCGGTGAACTCGATCCCCCCGAGCGCATTGATCCTAATAAAGTAATTGTGATTGAAGGGCTGCACCCGCTATTTGATGAGCGTGTGCGCGGCTTGCTGGACTTCAGCGTTTATTTGGATATTGGCGACGAAGTTAAAATCGCCTGGAAAATTCAGCGCGATATGGCGGAGCGGGGTCATACCTACGAAGACGTGTTGGCTTCTATTGAAGCTCGCCGCCCTGATTTCCAAGCCTATATCGATCCGCAGAAAACCCACGCTGATGTGGTGCTACAAATTCTGCCTACCGAATTGATAAAAGACGATAAAGAACGCAAGATTTTGCGCGTGCGGATGATTCAGCGCGAAGGTGTTGAGGGCTTTACTCCGGCTTATCTGTTTGACGAAGGTTCTACCATTAAGTGGACCCCTTGCGGTCGTAAGCTGACTTGTTCCTACCCTGGACTACGTATGTTCTACGGTCCTGAGGAGTATTACGGCAACAGCGTTTCTATTTTGGAAGTGGATGGTCAGTTTGAGAATTTAGACGAGCTGATTTATGTGGAGCAACACTTGAGCAACTTGTCGACGAGGTACTCTGGCGAAATGACGGAGCTGCTCATTAAGCACCGTGAGTATCCCGGTTCTAATAACGGCTCTGGTTTGTTCCAGGTGTTGACTGGTTTGAAGATGCGCGCCACCTATGAGCGTTTGACCCAACCGGAAAAGGTTGCCGCAGTGGTGTAACTCTAGAGGCTGTCATCAATTAAATCTCAATGCTAATAGCTGTAAGGGTTTCAGCCCCTAGCATTTTTATTCTAAAAGGGCGTGTACTCCCTACTGTGTAAGGCTTTTGGAGCTTAATTGATGAAACGCCCTAGCCATTGCCAGAAAGGGGGGCTTGAGTCTCTTTTTCAGCTTAAATGGCGCATATCAAGTGCCGCCCATTAAATGCCGCACGTGAAGTGTCACATATATGGTTTAAGACCGGTGGGCAAATATTGCCCTATCGGTCTTTGTTTTCGGGCTGTTTTTCCCCTTGCCCCTGCTGATTGGCTTTGGCGTTCCGTTGCCACATGGTGGGTTTAATGCGGCGGAGGGCGGAGGCGCGAAATTGTTTGTCCCAGTCTTCCTGACTTAGGGTGGCTAGGTGGGCGAGGGAGGGGGCGATGTTTTGGGGGTAGGGCTGGAAGTCTGGAGTATCTGTGGGGACGGCGTAAAATTTGTTCCACGGGCACACATCCTGGCAAATATCGCAGCCGGCGACCCAGTTGTGAAGGTTTTGGGCGATCGCCGGAGGCAGCTCCTCCTCGCGATTTTCAATAGTGTGGTAGGCAATGCAGCGGTTCGCATCCACCACGAAAGGCTGAGTGATGGCATCAGTGGGGCAAGCGTCTAGGCACTGGACGCAGTTGCCGCAGTGGGCCGTGTGGGGCTTATCGGGTTCTAGCTCCAAATCCGTTAGCACTTCCCCTAGAAACACCCAGGACCCGTGGGTGCGAGTAATAACATTGCCATGTTTGCCAATCCAGCCTATGCCTGCCCGCTCTGCCCAGGCTTTTTCAGACACTGGCCCCGTGTCCACATACCAGCGACAGGTGGCTCCATGCTCTTCCGTAAGCCAAGTGCTTAGGGCTTTTAGGCGACGTCCTAATACTTTGTGATAATCACGACCCCAACCATAGCGGGAAATTTTGCCGTGGCTGGGGTCTGTTGAGTGAGAGTGGTCGGTGTAGTAGTTAAGGGCGACGCAAATGAGCGATCGCACTTCAGGCATCACCGTTTGAACCTTTTGACGGCGAGGGTCGCCCATCCAGTCCATTTTTGCCTGGTAGCCTTGGTTTAGCCAGTTTTGTAATCCTTGACGCCCTGGGGTTTCCGGATGGTCGGGATCCACTGCGGCAATGCCCACCCGGTGAAAGCCCAGGTGGGTGGCCTTTTCTTTTACCAGGTTCGTTAATGTCACGAAATCAGTACAAGGGGACTACAAAAGGCGACCTAGACAACATCCTCAATACGCTCCAACTGCCAAAGAATTTGGTTCCCCTCCCGACGCATACGGGTCACGACCCAATTGCGCCATACCCAGTTATCGCCGCGACTAGTCACGGCGCTGGCATTGACGTCCATCAGGTCCGCCAATTCTGCGCTGGTGATGAGATACCCTTTATCGGCTACCTCATCTGCCACTCGTAACGTTTCAATTAAATTTCGTAGATGTCCAACCCGTACTTCGCGAGAGAGTGCCTCAGAAGGGGCCGGCATAACCGTGCTTTCCGTCATAGCTTCCGAATCCAACAGAGGATCAGTTAAGGATAGTTGGGACGACAGAACCCCATTGCAATGGGGTTCTGTCGTCTCGCTTAAATCCACCGTAACAAGGGATTTTGCGGGTGGTAGTGACCCAGATCGCAGATTGACTTCTTTTAACCCAGAGGAAGTGGAGCCCTCTTTTTGGTTTTTTGAAGGTGGGGCGGGAGTCTGTTGCTGGAGCTTGGGCGGATGACTGGTGGAAAAGCCTCGGGCGATCGCATCACAGCGCTCGTTGCCGCGATCGCCACTGTGCCCCTTTACATACCGCCAGCTCACCCAGGACTGGTTAACTTGATCTAGCGCTTGCCACAGATCCTGATTGAGCACTGCCTTACCGGTGGAGGTTTTCCAGCCTTTTCGCTTCCAGCCGCGAATCCACTTGGTAATGCCGTCAATCACGTATTTACTGTCGCTGTGGATGGTGATGGGCTGAGGGTGGGGGAAAGTATCCAGGAGTTCTAGGGCTGCGATCGCTGCCTGAAGCTCCATGCGATTGTTGGTGGTTTGCCGGTCTGCCCCGCCAATTTCATGGCAGCTTTGGTCGTCAAAATACGCCACGGCCCCCCAGCCGCCGGGACCAGGATTGCCAGAACAAGCACCATCGGTATAAAGACTGACAATCTGGGGAGTACTTTGGGAAGGAGCCATGGAGAGGGTCGCAGGAAGGGTGAGGGTTGCGGTGAACGTTAGGAAGAGCTGACAGGACGGGTGATTTCCACGGCGAGGGTGCCGATATAGTTCGGAATGGGCGGGTTTGGTTTGGTGATGCGTACGGTCACCTGATGCACTTTGTCGAGGGCGAGGAGGGCATCGGCGATATTTTGAGCCAGGTGCTCAATGAGGTCCACCTTAGACGCGCTAGCAATGTCCTGGATGCGGGCGATCGCCTGACGATAATCCAAAGTGTCTTTTATGGAATCGCTCTTCCCAGAAGGAGCCAAATCTACCCACAAGGTGGCATCCACCTCAAACCACTGCCCTAAGACCTTCTCCTCCTGCAAAAAACCTGTATAGCCATAGCACCGCACCCCCGACAAATAAATTCGATCCATATACAGCCACGATCCTCATTGGGTAGCACTGTAAAACATTCAGCCCCATTATTTAAGACCATCGCAGCCCAGTCTCTGAGGGCGCTGTTGAATTGAGCGATGAAACAGCCTCTCGCATTGGCACGGGAACTCCATCCCATCGTAAATAATGACATAGCAGCTTCAGGGAATATGCGAGCATCTTTTCTGATTTGGAATAGCACAGGGTCTGACGATGAAGCCGTGCCAGATAATGTCGCAATCTTGTAGTCTCTTCCTCCACGCGAGTCATGTACGTCTTCG
>CALCTI010000542.1 GCA_937894105.1 uncultured cyanobacterium | reverse complement strand
AACCCTTTCGGCTCTAGACTTAGTGATTCAAGTGATTAGATCCCCTAGTTTTACCGTCGGTTAGTAGCAAGCAAGGGGCGTTGAGATGCCCAGCCAAAGCTAGATCCGCACTTTTTGCGTCGCTAGTGCTGCGCGAGCAGCCACGCTTAGCGCTACTTGACTGTTTTGCTCATCAACGAATCGGCCGTAAAAGTCTGTTGGATCAGATTTAAGACTGGTCACTACCGTTGCCCCTGGGAGGGATGGCGGCTTGAAATTGCTGATATTCCTGTGGGGTGAGCAACCCCTCTTTGACCGTTCTAGACCAAATATTCTTCCCCTTCTTATCCGTTTGATCTTTTGCCACAGAAAACAAAACCTCGCCGTTTTTGCCGCAAGAGGGGCAAAAGCAGTGGGAAATTTTTAGGCTACTGTTGGTGTTGCTGAGCACGGGACCAACGGATTGGGCGGCTTGACTAAAGTTTTGCCCCTTCAACGCTTCTAAAAATGTGTTGCCCTTGTCCGGGGACACGCCGCCCACAGGGGTTGCCGAATCGTACCATTCGTCACACTTTTCGCAGAATACTTGGGATGCGGCTCCGTAAGCGATCGCCCCTGCCACCAGTTCTACAATTGCCAGCTCAATTAACCAATAAACCCAAGTGCCCGTCTCCCCGAGGTTAATCCCATCCCTGCCGATTTTGCCGATGGATACCCCCTGCTGGGCAGAAAACTTGAGGTAGCCCCCAAAGCCCGACTCGCCCACCCTTTCTTCCAGTAATTCATCCACTCGTGCGCCAGATTCACTACGGAACTGCAAATAATCTGCGCCGTGGGTGGTGCCATAAATACAAAGCCCCCCGAGTAAGCCAGCGGCGATCGTCAACATGGGGTTGCGAATTTTGCCCCCGTAGGTAGCGGCAAAAGCGAGTCCGCCAGCGGTTGCGCCCATTAATAGGGGAAACAAAAGGATGACGTAGATTAATCGCCCCAACAGGTGAAGTAGTCCGCCCACTAGGACGTTGCCGAGGACGGTGGATAGACCAAGACGAACGAGTCCGGAGGCGGGAGCTTTGCCGCTGGGCTTATAGGATTTCATAAAGACCTGTGGAGCTGGAACATCTGATTTGACGCCCCAAGGATCTACCGATTCGGTCAAAAAATGTGAGGGAGTGTGACACTCTTCGGAGCGGCGATCGCTAACCTTTAGATCGATTTACCGCACGGCGAGTGGCAATGCTGCCGAGGATTAGACTAGCAACGGCAACGGTAATAGGGGCATGGGAGTGGTTAGCGAGATGGTCCGCTAGCTGGGGGGAGCGATCGCCTTGGCTAATCTGGTCTAGCTCAATGCCGCGATTTCCTACGGGAATATCCAGCTGATCCCAGTGGCTGTCTTCTCCGATTTCCACGGACCACACCCCGGTCACTCCGGGCTCTGGCTGGAAGTTAAATTTACCGTTTTCATCGGTGGTGCCGGTCATCCAAGGCTGATCAGGATTATTGGGCGAGTACACCACCACGGGGGCATTGGGGAAGGATTCGATTTCGCTGAAGGTGGACTGAATTTCTAGGGTATTAACCCGCTCCGGCAGCAGGCGATAGTCGGTGGTGATGGCGTGGGCGTGGGCAACGCTGGGGAGTACGGCGAGGGTTAGCGGGGCGATCGCCACCCCTAACAACCGATACCGATACCGCCTTAACACTGTAGACAACGCCATTGCTTATTCCCTTTGGGCTGACAACTCTCCCATAATAGCGGTGAAAATTCTTTAGAATTTTACTAAGCTTTTCAAGCTAGTGTGATCCTTGGCTTTTGTGGTGAATATTATGGCTTCTGTTGTGGGTAAAAATATTGATGAAACCTTCACTGCTGAAGCTTTGGCAGCAATGGACACCGAAGACCTAAAACGGATGATTTTGGAGCGAGTTAAGGGGCGTGATGGGGATAAAAGTGCCCAGAAAGCTCAGCTAAAAAAGCAGCTCATGCCCCTGTTTGATACCTTGGGCGATCGCAATTCTATCCAAGGTCTAGAGGATGAAATGCCGCTGGTGCAAGGGGTTTGGAAGTCCGAGAGGTCGACGATTCCATATCAGGATATTGTGCCTGGGCGATCGCTAAACCAGTCCTATCAAATCTTTGCGGACAACGGTTATTACGCCACCCTTGCCCGTTATCAATTTAGTCAGAAAATTCCGTTTCTTCGGTGGTTCGCCAGGGGTCTTTTAAACTCCGGCTG
>CALCTI010000541.1 GCA_937894105.1 uncultured cyanobacterium | reverse complement strand
CTTTGTTGCGATGGACCTTGCCGCTCGCTGGGAGATCAGCGATAGTGTTATTGCAAAAGTGTTACTGCCGATGTCGCCTAAGGATAAGAAAGATCCCGCCGCAAACGATTTAAGCAGACTTTAGGGGCATTGACGCTATTTCGTTTTTCACTTTTTCTATTGTTGCTTATTGCGAGAAACTAGGTTGCCGTGAACCCAGCAGAATTTACTCCCACCCCTGATTTGACTATGGAAGTGTCGCGCCTGCACGATGAGCTGCAAATGCGCGATCGCCTGGTGCAGCAGCTATCCCAGGAGTTGTTTCGCCTGGTGAAGGGCAATCCGGGTTTGGTGCCGTCGGCGGAAACTTCAGAGCGTCAGCAGGTGGAATCGCAAGCCCTGCGAGATCAGTTGCACGAGGTGGAGCAGCAGGTGGCGTTTTATCAGGATCAGCTGGCGGATAAGGATTCGGAGATTTATCAGCTGCGTCAGTCGGTTCAAGAGCTGGGCGATCGCAGCCGTATGTTAGAGCAGGTGGTGCAAGATTTACCGAACCTGTACCGGAAGAAGTTTGAGGATCGGCTGGAAACCGTGCGTGATCGCGTGGCGGCGCTACAGCAGGAAAATCGCAATTTGCAGTCAGAATTGCAAAGTTTGAATTATCGTTTGGCTACCAGTAGCCATCGCCCCGGGGCGTTGAACTTGCCAGATTTTGAGCCGGAAGCGACGCCAGTACCTACTTTTGGCAATGCCTAACGGGAGCGACCATTGTTAGTGATTTTGGTGGACGGGAACGAGCCTGTGCAGGCTGTGGGCTGGTCTCCTGAGAATTTGTCGCGGGCGATCGCCTCGTTCAGAAACCTAGCGGACACCGTTAAGGTTCTGCCCGTCAGTCATCTGGAGACTAGTTTTGGCGATGGGGGTTTAGATGGCGCTATTTTTTGTCCTCTAACCACTGAGCTTACGGCTGATAATTTGCCGGAGATGGAGCGATCGCACCCGCTTTTAGCCATAGCGTCCCGCTGTGGTGATACGGAAGCGATTCGGCAGCAGGTGATCGGAAATTTACACTGCGACGCGGGGGCGGGTACCTTCTGGTTGCCAATTGTGGTGACGGCGAAGGGACCGCTTTATGCTGAGGCGATTGGTTCCGGTGCTAGCAACGATGCCGATGGTGAAAATACTGCCGATGGTGAAAATAAGCATTACCAGCAGCCGTTTTATTTGAGCGATCGCCAGCGACAGGCAGTTTATCGCCTGGGTCACCAGGTTCTAGAAATCCTGGAGGCTCCCCCGGCAGTGTATTTGCTTCGGCTGGGGCTCGCAGCGGAGGGACAAGAAGGGGTAAAAGTTTGGTTTGATCGGGTATTGCCCTTTCCTGGAGAACCGGCGATCGCCAGCCTCGGCATCCAGACCCCCAACCTATTCCACTGTCACTGGCGCTGCATTACTCACCAGCCCATCCGCGATATTACGATTTAGAGGTTATGCCCCTAGGATGGCAGACTAGGACAGAGGGCTAAATCTACGAATCTGCCTCTAGGGATGCGCCCATCATTTCAGAGAACCACACCTCAAAGGCGTGAACCGGGTAGCGCCCCACCGTTTGTCCCGGCGCAAACATAGGTTTAACTAGCACCGTAAACAGCCCTAAGCGATAGCCAGCCAGCACGTCGGTGAACAGGCGATCGCCCACCATAGCCACCTGTCTCGCGTCCAACTCCATAGCTTCCCAGGCGCGGCGTAATTTTCGGCGAGATGGCTTGGCGGCGCTGATAATGTAAGGCACCGACAGGGTCTGCGCCACGGCCCTAATACGAGCATCGCTAATATTGTTGCTCACCAGCCACACGTGTTTTAACAGCGGGCGCACCTGACTAAACCAGTCCATTACCTCAGGGGACACCTCCCGCGTGCGGGTGGAGATCAAGGTATCATCCACGTCTAAAATCAGCCCCTCTAGCCGGTGCTTGCTGATCATCTGAGGCGACAGGGACACAACGGTTTTCCCAAGAACCAAATCTGGCTGTAACAGCGCCCCCCAACACATAAGCAACGTCCAATAATTAGCGGTAAAATTGATACTGTCAGCAATATCAGCAATGGGCACAACCTAGGATTGCTGCCGGTTGCCCCACGCCCAACTTTTCCATCTTGCCATAGTCAGGGAGATATCCTGGTTCACCGCTGGCAGACGGTGGCTAGGTTTCAGGCTAATTGGACGGCTGATTGCGCTGGCGGTTCCGTTCTTGGCGAATGCGTTTGACGGCGGCATCGTGCTCGGCGAAGGTTTTGCTAAACACGTGGGTGCCGTCGTAGCGAGCCACAAAAAAGAAATAGTCTGTGGGGGCGGGATTCAGGGTGGCTTCCAGGGTGGCTTGGCCGGGGGCGGCGATCGCCGAGGGTGGCAACCCTTCGTTC
>CALCTI010000540.1 GCA_937894105.1 uncultured cyanobacterium | reverse complement strand
TTTCCACCTTACAGAAAAAAATGGAAGAGTACCTTGAAAATGGCGTGCAGTTAGGATGGCTGATTGATCCACAATCGCAAGAAGTAACCATTTATCAGCCGAATCAAACGCCTCAAATTTTGACTCAGCCTGGGTTGTTAGAAGGGGGTGAAATACTGCCCGATTTTGTTTGTGACTTAGATTTTCTGTGGTGAGTGTTCTGTGGCGATTCAAAGATATTTTGCAATAGCAACTTTTAGCCTTTTAACAATAGGAATTACCGGTATTTATGCGCAGGTTAATGCTTCTGCTGCCACGCCAACTGCTCTGGAACCCTCTTCTCGCGCCCCCCTGCGTCGTCAAATTTTACGGCGATCAGTGACGCGCCCAAGCTTATCGCCAGTCAGTTCCCCTAGCCGCCGCCCTCGAAATGTCCGACGCTTTCAACCGCGCTCGCGCCAAACCAGCCGCCCTTCAACGGGAACCCAGCGCCGAAGCAGCACCCAGCGCCGCCAAACCAATTCTCCCGTGAGGCAAAGCAATATTCGCCCCACCGCTCCTCGATCACGACGGGCTCGCCAGTCACTCACCAAGCAGTTTTTGATTGGGCAGTTTATTGGGCAATCTTCCGTCAAACAATTCCAAGCCCAGTCCCAACTAAGCTGTGACGATCCCCAGAACCAGCAGGAATTAAACCGCTGTGCTTTTCAAACGTTGACCCAAGAAAATCAGCGCTTAAATGACACCTACCGCGGGCTTTTTCCCAACCTTTCGGAACAGCGTCAGCAGCTTTTGCGCAATTCCCAAGTGGCATGGGTTGCCTACCGCGATCGCGAATGCCGATTCTATGACAGTTCTGCCGAAGGGGGCTCTCTCCAGCCGTTGCTCAGCAGTGGCTGCAAAGCTCGACTGACCCGCGATCGCACCCGACTGCTACAGCGATATCGAGACGGGCTCGGTTCGCCAGCGGTGCCAGCGGGCGATCGCATTTCTGAAACCCAACGGCAGCGGCGTTACCAACAGGTGCAGAACCGTCTGGCAGGATTTCGCAACGGTGACTATGGGGAATTGCGATCGCGACTTTTGCGCAACTCGGAACAGGCCTGGCAGATTTACCGCAACCAAATTTGTGGATTTGAGAGAGCCGCCGGGGGCAATGCAGCGCTAACCACATGCCGTCAGTGGCAAACTAATCAGCGCTACATTCAGCTCGCAGAACACTTAGGCTCCACACTTTAAGCCTTAAACTTTCGCTGGCTCAGCGAACTTGATTTTCAAGAAATCATCTTCCATCTTCGCCCCCACCGGCTGCATTGCAGCCAACGCCTGGGGCAGCACTAAATTGCGGCGATGGTTGCCAATGCGCACGTTGAGTTCGTCGCCAGACTTGCTTAAATCCACCTGATCCTTAGGAATTCCCGGCAAGTACATTTCCAAGCTGTACGCCGAATTCCCAAGCTGCTCCACCCGCAACGTGGTTTCTTCGTGGTAAACCTTCGTCGGGTCTTCCCCTTCTTCAAACAAAGTGTTTTTCAGGCGATCCAGCGCCTCTAAACCACACATTTCTTCCGAGTAGAGGGGCACCTCTTTAACCGGCAGCGGGTGGAAGTTCTCGTGAATTTCGTGCTTATATTTTTGCTGTTGCTCTTTCCAGCGCTTGAAAAATTCGTCGTCAACAGAATCAGGAATAATGCGGTTTGCCACCACCATATCCGTGGAAACGTTGTACAGGCTGAGGTAAGCGTGGGCCCGCAGGGATGCTTTAATCACCATTTTCTCCGGGTTCATCACCAGGCGCACCGACGTTTGGGTATTGTCCGTCAGCACCTTTTCTAGGGCTTCAATTTGCTCGTAAAACTCGTAGGGCGCATCCATCACCTCTCGATCTGGCAGGGAAAAACCGGCGAGGGGTCGGAAGATAGGCTCTACAAGGGGGCGCAACGCTACGGACATATTCTGAAACGGCTTGTAAAAGCGGCGCATATACCAGCCGCCCACCTCCGGCAAGCTCAACAGGCGTAACGCGGTGCCCGTCGGTGCCGAGTCGATGATAAGCACTTCAAATTCTTTCTCGTCATAGTGGCGCTTCATACGCACCAGCCCAAAAATCTCGTCCATGCCGGGGAGGATTGCCAGCTCTTCCGCCTGGACCCCTTCTAGCCCCCGCGCTTGGAGCACTTGGGTGATGTAGCGTTTCACCGCCCCCCAGTTTCCTTCCAGCTCTTGCAGTGCGTCCAGCTCGGCTCCCCACAGGTTATCTCGCACTAAGCGAGGGTCGTGCCCCAGCTCCATATCAAAGCTGTCGGCGAGGGAGTGGGCCGGGTCCGTGCTCAGCACCAGGGTTTTGTACCCCAGCTCGGCACAGCGCAGTCCAGTGGCTGCTGCTACGGACGTTTTGCCAACGCCACCTTTACCAGTCATCAGGATTACGCGCATGGATGCTCCAGTGTTGCTTTCCGCTTTCCGCTTTCTTTGTTTCGCCCTTTCATTATGACGACATTGGCGGCTTTGTAAATATTGGTAACAAGATTGGCTGCAATGGGCTGGACGAGGAAGATCACCCAACCTTGATCCGTGAGCCCGTTATTCCAGCCTGTTATTTCAGTCTGCTACTTCAATCAATTTCAATATCTACTCCCACCATATCCTGGCGAATTTCTTCCGCGCTAAGCTGAAAGGGAGATTTATTAAGGGATGGTCACCCCCTAAAGCCCCTATGGTTCAAGTGCAGTCCAGTGCTCCCCCCGCTTCTGTATCGACGACGCGACCGGCGATCGCCCTGAGTCACATCAGCAAGATTTACGGCAGCGGCAACACGGAAGTGCGAGCACTCGACAGCGTTAGCTTGACCATCCACGCGGGGGAATACTGCGCCATTATGGGCACCTCCGGCTCGGGAAAGTCCACGCTGATGAACGTAATGGGCTGCCTAGATCGCCCCACCAGCGGGCAATATTTCCTGGACGGCGTGGATGTGGCCCATTTGAATGAAAAGCAGCTTGCCCTGATTCGCAACCGCAAAATTGGCTTTGTGTTTCAGCAATTTCACTTGTTATCTCAGCTCAGCGCCCTAGAAAACGTGATGCTGCCCATGATTTACGGTGGCGTGTCCGGGCGGGAGCGGCGATCGCGAGCCCAGGCGGCCTTGGAACGGGTGGGGCTGGGCACTCGCCTCCATAACCGCCCCAACCAGTTATCGGGGGGACAACAGCAGCGGGTGGCGATCGCTCGGGCGATCGTCAACGAGCCAGTGGTGCTGCTGGCGGACGAACCCACCGGAGCCTTGGACACCACCACCACCGCCGAAGTGATGGACATTTTTGCTCGCCTAAACCAACAGAGCATTACGGTGATATTAGTGACTCACGAACCGGGTGTGGCGAAGCAAACCCAGCGTACCGTGTGCTTCCGAGACGGGAAAATTATTGAGGACAGTTTTAACGGCAAAAAATAGCCAAAGGCTTTATTCCAGCGGGACCCAACCTCCTCAGTCTTCGAGCTGGCCATGCAGAACTAGCTATGCAGAACTAGCCACATAAATCTGTTTGTCACAAATTCTTAAAAACCACTAAATTTATGAGTAAAAAATTGATGTGAAGCAAGATAGTAAGAATGGTGAGCAAAATGTGGGCTTAAATCCCGTTGGGCGATTAAACGCAACGTATTAGGGGATAAAAATAGCGGCATCCTGAAAAACTCCCTGTGCTCATGTGGGTGATATTTACCGTCACGCTGGATGATGCGGTTAAATGCTTGACTCAGTGAAGCGATGCCAGCGATCTTTCACTAATGCTCCGTTTGTTTTTACGGATTCATTAGTTTCTGTTTACTTCTACTCTCAGCGCACTTCACTATTATGTTTTCAATTTATATTCTGACCTACAACGAAGAGAGAGATATTGCGGACTGTATTGAGTCGGCGTTGCTGTCTGATGACGTGATTGTTGTGGATTCTTTTAGTGGTGATCGCACCGTAGAAATTGCCGAAGAAATCGCAAGAAATAATCCTATTCGCGTTGTTCAAAATAAATTCAAAAGCCACGGAAAACAGCGCACTTGGATGTTGGAAGAAGTGCCCACGAAACATCCCTGGGTTTATATTTTAGAAGCTGATGAATTAATGACCCCAGGGCTATTTAAAGAGTGTTCAGAGGTGATTGGAAACACCGATAAGGTGGCTTATTTTGCGGCGGAACGGGTGATGTTCATGAACCGCTGGATTAAGCACAGCACCCAGTTTCCACGCTATCAAATGCGACTGATTAAAAAGGGTTCTGCATGGTTCAGTGACTATGGGCATACGGAGCGCGAAGAGATTAACGGCGAAGCAGGATACCTAACAGAAACCTATCCCCATTACACCTCTGGAAAAGGCTTTTTTCGATGGGTTGAGAAACATAATACTTACTCCACCAACGAGGCCAGGGAAACTATTGAACAACTGGAGGGCGGAGGGATTGCATGGAAGGATTTACTCTTTGGTGAAACGGAAATTGCTCGTCGCCATGCATTAAAAGATTTATCCTTGCGGGTGCCGTTTCGCCCCGTTTTACGGTTTGTTTATATGTATTTTGGATTAAGGGGATTTTTAGACGGGCAAGCGGGTTTTACCTGGTGCGTTTTGCAGGCGTTTTATGAGTATTTGATTTTGCTGAAAGTGTGGGAAATTCAAAACCCCATGATGGAGAAGGAAAAGGTGACGGAGCGGTGGAATCAGGTCGCTATAGAGGGGTTGGGCGCGGAGGGGGTGGCCGCGATCGCCGCCCCAGAGTCTAACTCTAATTCCCCATTGTCTTCCTCGTCTGAAGGGGATCCGGTTGAAACAACTAGTGGACTCGGTTAATCTTTCTAGGGCGTGTGCTCCCCACTGCGTAAGCTCTCTGGAGCTTAATTAATGACATACCCAGTCGCCATAATTTTGATTTTGGCAACTATTGGCGTGTCGATATGGCGCTGAAAAGAATTGAGCCTATTGATGAATTGAGCCTATTGATGAAAGAAATGCGGGAAGAGCCGAGGGCTACTCAATTAGCTAAGAAGGGCAAGCCCCCTGAGCAATATTCCGGCGATATTCCGGCGATTGGTCGGGGGGGAAGGTTGGTGGTCAAGGCTGGAAATTGCGATCGCCTCGGCCGCACCATAAATTACGCTACCAAAATCCCGTAAGATGTCATGATCTAAAGGGCGCGCAAAATATAGATACTATCAAGTGCGCTTGTTTTCAGAGAGTGATTAACCATGCCCCTTCCT
>CALCTI010000539.1 GCA_937894105.1 uncultured cyanobacterium | reverse complement strand
GCTGTACGCTTTACTGAGCGAGGCTTGGGACCTTAGTTAATGACAGATCCTAAAACTGCTCGCCACAGTATCTCCGCCGCTCTGTTGTATTCTTTCGAACATAGACGCCTCCTCCCAAATTTTAACGTCCCGCCATGTACTTCCTCCCTAAGCAAAGTCTCAGTAACGCTACCGTTTCCCGGACTGCCCGTTCTTTTCGTATGGGCAGTATCAAAATTCGCTGGAAACGATCGCTGGCTCGGTTGGGAATGGGAGCGGGGACGATCGCCATGGCGATTATGCCGTGGACCGCTGCCCATAGCGCCGAAGAAGTGCGGCTGCACTACAGCATTTTTTCCGTCACCGTAGATGTGGCTGATTTGGAAACCCTGTCGGAAACGGGAGAAGCCAGCCCCCTGCTAGAAACTTATTTAAACCTAGGGGGACAATCGCCAGCCACGGCGCGACAGTGGTTGAACCGCTCCGTTGATATTGACGCCACCTTGCTGAACGCTGCCCTGGCTGGACCGTGGGGGGATGCCCTGCTGGGACGCTTTAGCCATGCTATTTCCCCTAGCCAAGATCCGTCTAACTATCGCGACCAGGGGCTGCGCGGAGATGATCGCCAGTGGGCGATCGCGGCGTTACGGGAAGCGGCGAAAACGTCCGTCAAGGATGACAATCAGCTGACCCTATTGGAAGTGATCCAAAATTACCTGGCGGATACCATGCACGTGCGAGTGGAGCGTATCCAGGAAATTCAGCGCGATGCCCAGGCGGTGCAGCGTCAGGCTAGCGAGGTGCAGGATAACGTAGAAAACCTCGGCGATCGCCTGCGTCAAACGGTTGACCGGGTGCTGTATCCCGGTCGTTAATTCGGCATATTTAATTCAGCACGTAATTCAGCGCGCTTAATCCAGGACTCTTAATCCAGGACTCTTAATCCAGAACGCTCAAAAATTCCAGCGGGTTAGCCATATTTTCTGCAAAGCCCAAAATGCCGCGATCGCGATACTCGTAAACCGCCTCGCCGCCCACTTCAAATAAAAACGTCCCACCCCGCTGGGTCATATAGCTAGCATCGGGCACGTACTGGCTCCACTTGCTCAGCACTTCCACCATATTTCTCAGCCGCACCGTGGCTAGCTCAAAGGGTCGTTGAAATCCGCTGCCCCCAGCCGCCCCGAAAAATTTCCCTTTCAATGGCGGCAAAAGATTAGTTTCAATGGTGTCCTCGTCGCCGATTAGCTGCGGTGCTTTGCGATCGCCCGTGTATCCGCGCAACACCTCCGCCAAGGTCCCCGGACTGGCAATTCCCGCACACATCAACATCAAATTTAGCCAAGCCTGCTGGGACGACGACAAAACTGGCCAGTTAGTGGTGAGTCCCTCATACAATCCCAATTCCCGGTGCAGCGCGCCGGTGGAATCCATCCACAGTCGATCTGTCGGGAAGCCGGTGAAGTTACAAAACACCTCACCGGACTGGCGATCGCCAATACCCACCGCTCGCACATCAATATCCAACTCGGCGAGGCGATCGCGCTCCCGCTGAATCCACCAGGCATACTCCAAACTGTCAAAATCCCCCAGCTGCGGCCACACCAATACCAAGGTCCGCTGGGCGATCGCCCCTGGCAACACCGGCGCAATCTCCCCATCGCTGATCCGTTGGCGATCGCTTTTCCGCAAAATATCGTAGATCGAACCTTGAGAAACCGTCGTGGTCATAGTTAGGTGAAGAGGTCAGGGACTATAGGGAGCTTTCTATTCAGCCTATAGCACCCAATATTTGTAGGCTAGCATTGGCTGGAGCCAGGGTCGAAAATTTCAAAATCAAAATACTCCGGCGCACCTGGCGATGCCTTCGTAAAGTGCGAAAGTAAGCGAATTGTTCTGTGGAAGATTTTCGCGATTAATTGTTCGAACTATAGTTTTGACTCTTACTAAAATACGACACCGTAATGTCTTCTAATCGCCAAGAAAAAGTTCTAATTTGCAAAGGTACTTCCGGCATGGGAAATCGTATTCTTGCATCCTGTACAGCGCTTTTATATGGAGAGATTACAGGACGAAACGTATTTATTGACTGGACAGAAGGCAATTATGCCGAAGCTGGAAAGAATGCTTTTCCTTTATTCTTTAATTGCTCTAATCCCGTCCTATCGGACTCATTCCCTGAATTGTACTTAGACTCCGATTCAGTAATTCCAAAACTATGGAAATCAAACTTAGATATGAGTTTTGGAAAAATGCGATCAGAAATATCTACGTCTACAAAAGAAAATATTTCTATTGATGTTTCTAATGGAAATTATGAAGAAGATATCATTGTTTTTGGCGCTTATACCCATCAAACAGATCAGTTAAGATCCCTGTTTAAAGGAAAATTTCAATCTCTCTCTGAAATGGATGACTCAGCAATATTAAAGATGGTTTTGAATCGAGATTTTAAGCTTGTTCCAGAAATCAATGAGTCTATCGAACAGTTTAAGCGAGATAAATTTGGAGAGTTTACCCTGGGAGTTCATGTGCGCTATACGGATATGAAACTTCCCGTTGAACCTATTATTAGTAAGGTGAAACAAGCCCTAGGAAAGAATCGCGATCGCATCATATTTTTAGCAACGGATGCGGAAGAAATTATTGGTAAATTCCGCGAAATTTTTCCTAACGTTGTCACCACCGAAAAATGGTTTCCTGAAGCGGGCGGACGGCTTCACTTGCTAAATGTCCCTGATAAATTTGAAAATGGTGTAGAAGCAATTCGCGATTTATTTTTACTCAAAGAATGTGATGGGTTAGTGTTTTCATCCCAATCATCCTTTGGTCGTGTGGCCTCGCTGCTCAGTTCTGCCCCTAAGAAACGTATTTATGATGTGGAAAAGCCTAGCGTTGCCCAGCGTTTGAAGTCTAAAGTTAAGTCTGTTTTTGGACGTTAATGAGTGGGAATTGGTGAGGCGATCGCAATTCCGCAAACAGATTCCCCGACAATGGTTACATGGGCATCCGTTGCCCCCGCGATCGCAAGTGTTTCTTTAGGAGGAGCTGTATGAGCTCCTCATTGATGCCATTTACTTCGCGCCGACGGGCATGCCTAACAGCTCCTCTATCTTGGGCATGTCCTTGATCGCCACGACGCGTCCTTCATCTTCAAAGCCATCGATCTCATTGAAATTGAGATAGCGATAAAGGTCGTCTGCAAAGGGAGAAATCTTCTCCTTTACGATCGCCATATATTCTTCAACGGTGGGAATCTTGCCGAGTAGGGCACAAACGGCCGCCAATTCAGCAGACCCTAAGTACACCTGAGCGCCTTTACCCATGCGGTTGTTGAAGTTCCGGGTGGAGGTGGAGAACACCGTTGCATCGTCTTCTACACGGGCTTGGTTACCCATGCACAACGAGCAGCCGGGCATTTCCGTGCGAGCACCAGCCCCCGTAAAAATGCCGTAAACCCCTTCGTTGCGCAGTTGTTGTTCATCCATGCGGGTGGGAGGACACACCCACAGGCGCCCTTTAACGGTGCCCGCCCCCTCCAAGATTTTCGCCGCAGCGCGATAGTGACCAATGTTGGTCATACAGGAACCGATAAACACCTCGTCCACGCGATCGCCCGCACATTCCGACATCAACTTGACGTTGTCGGGATCGTTAGGAGCCGCCAAAATGGGCTCCTTAATCTCATCCAGATTCACCACCACCGTGTCTGCATATTCCGCATCGCGATCGCCACTCATCAGATCAGGCTTAGCGAGCCACTCTTCCATCTTCGCCACCCGACGCAAAATGGTCTTAGCATCGGAATAACCCCGCGCGGCCATATTTTTCAGCAGGGACACATTAGAGCGCAAATACTCCGCAACGGTGTCCTCACTTAACTTGATGGTGCTGCCGGAACAGGAGCGCTCAGCGGTGGCATCGGTCAGCTCGAACGCCTGCTCCACTTTCAGATCAGGCAGCCCTTCCATTTCCATAATGCGACCGGAAAACACATTGATTTTGTTCTCCTTCGCCACGGTCAATTTGCCCTCTTGAATCGCCACCCAAGGAATCGCGTTCACAATGTCCCGCAGGGTCATACCCGGCTGCAAGGTTCCGGTGAACTTCACCAACACCGACTCGGGCATATCCAAAGGCATCACGCCAAGGGCTGCCGCAAACGCCACCAAACCAGAGCCCGCCGGGAAGGAAATCCCCAGGGGAAAACGGGTATGGGAATCGCCACCGGTACCGACCGTATCGGGCAACAACATCCGGTTCAACCAGGAGTGAATAATGCCGTCGCCGGGGCGCAGGGACACGCCGCCGCGATTGGAGAAAAAGTCTGGCAGGGTTTGATGGGTATTAATGTCTACCGGCTTGGGATAGGCAGCAGTGTGGCAAAAAGTTTGCAAAGTGAGATCAGCATTGAATCCGAGACACGCTAATTCTTTGAGTTCGTCGCGGGTCATGGGACCGGTGGTGTCCTGAGAGCCCACAGTGGTCATACGAGGTTCCACGGAAGTGCCGGGATGGACACCGGGCAGACCGCAGGCTTTACCCACCATTTTTTGCGCCAACGTAAACCCTTTGCCTGTTTCCTCAGGCATACTGGGGCGCACAAACAAATCTGACACGGGCAAGCCTAAGGTCTCGCGGGTTTTATCCGTCAACGCTCGACCAATCAACAGGGGAATCCGACCCCCAGCTCGCACCTCATCAGTAATAGTCTCCGGCTTCATGCTAAACGTCGAAACAACTTCCCCCGCTTCGTTGGTGATTTCACCCTTGTAGGGATGGATGGTAATCACGTCGCCAGTGTTGAGCTTATCCACGGGGCACTCAATGGGCAGAGCTCCAGAATCCTCAGCGGTGTTGAAGAAAATGGGAGCAATTTTGTCGCCGAGGATAAAGCCGCCGCCCCGCTTGTTGGGCACGTAGGGAATGTCATCGCCCAGTTGCCACAGCACCGAGTTGATGGCAGATTTTCGCGAAGAGCCGGTACCCACCACGTCGCCCACATAGGCTACGGGATGGCCCTTTTTCTTCAGCTCAGCAATGGTCTCCAGACCCTCGGGCATTTTCGATTCCAACATCGCCAGGGAGTGTAGCGGAATGTCCGGGCGGGTGGTGGCGTGGGGAGCGGGGGATAGGTCGTCGGTATTGGTTTCGCCGGGAACTTTGAAGACGGTGACGGTGATGGTTTCCGGTAGCTCGGGCTTGTTGGTGAACCGTTCGCCGTTGGCGCAGGAATCAGTCACCTGTTTGGCGT
>CALCTI010000538.1 GCA_937894105.1 uncultured cyanobacterium | reverse complement strand
CCTTTTCTAGCGCTCCGTAGATGGTCCATGGCTGTTTACCGTCACCCCAAGCGTTTAGCCAGCTTTTTATAGGCTCTGGAGCAATACTTTTGAACAGCTTGATAAACGCTCTAAAGTTTTTGTAGTAATAGAGGGCAATCCCCCTTACGGTGCTGCTTAAGGATATTCTTACCGCCGATTTAAATTCACCCCATACCTCCGGCGCAAACTCAACGGCGGCAACCTTGGCGATCATCGGTCCTATTTTTGGTATCAACGCAACCGCGCCAATATTGGCAGCGCCGCCCACTGTAAACCCAACAAATTCTCCCCATGCCTGGGATGCCTGATTGATTAGATTTTTTATTTGCCGATCAATTTGTTCGTCAGTTTGGTTCCAATCAAAAAATAGAAGCTGAACGACGCCACGCGATAGGAACTGCCACCATTGCCCCAAACTACTAGCGACATTCCAGAGCTTTCCCAGGGCGTCTTTAGCTATCTTTAATCCTTCCCAGGCAAACTTAGCTGTTTTGACTACCTTTGCGATAACGACGTCAAAGATAGGAATGCCTGTAATTCCATCCTCATCTTCAATGCGACGCTCTAAGGAACGGAAGTCAAATTCAACAACTCTATCCTCGTTATCTGTGGACTCTTCCAACAGCCTTCTAGCCTTGGATTCCTTTCTTGAAAGGGTTAGTTCAGCCATGACTAATCCAGCTTACTTCTATAGGAAAGTTTTATTTTAGGAAGCCCTTTTGCCTCTTGGTAAAGGTTGATTTGCTCTTCCAGCACCTCAAGTCTATCAGCTAATGTTTGCTCGTCTTTTTGCGCCTTTTCCTCTGAAAGTACGCTGTCAACTTGAGCCCGATATTCTTCTAGCTTATCCAGTAATTCATCTGGAGATCCTGTCTCCATCACGTTATTAAAAAGGATTTCCAACATATACTCAACCTTCTTTATGTGCTGAGATATAGATTGTTTATCCTCCATAGTCATCCCTTTTACCTGCAATTTAGTTGCGGTAAATAATTCACTTTGGGATGAATATCCGGGATTTGCTTCAGGATTGAAGGGAAGTGTGATATCCCTGGCAGCATCATTGGCTTCGTACACCATAAATTCGGAGTTCGCTAAAGCTAAGTCATGAGTACGAATAACAGAAGCGATTACTTGAGCTAACAGCCCTAACGTAGCTGCACCAGTGGAATACCCAGCATCGGTGTCTTTAAGTATTTGAAATCCCATTGTGTAAGCTTCTCTTACAAAATGGGAAACGTTCTCTAAAGCGATTGGATCGGACTCTTCTCCTTCGTCAGTTTTTATTTTTAACTTGACAGGAAACTCCCCTACTATTTCCATAAAGTGCTTGATAAATAGGTGCAAAACCTCGACCACGCTATCAACATCTCGGCTAGTGTCTTTGTCATCAGTAATGGATTCCTCCATCTCAATTGGAAGCTTTTTAAGTCCCGTTTTGGCGATAATCCAATCGAGTTTATCTTGGGTTTCTGGGCAGCAGGTCACTGGCTTTCTCCTAGGCGGTAATATCGGTGGATCGGGGATAACGGTGGACTGTTCATAGGCACCCAATAAGCAACCTTCATGTTCGCCATAAAACAAGTGTGCCTTGGGTTTTCTGCTTGATATCCAGGTATATTCTGAGGCGTATTGACTGCCTGGATATTCAATGGTTTTTGAATAGTGATGGAGAATCCAGTTAAGCTCTTCTCGATTGTTAAATCCCACCTTGGTTAGCACCACCCTCACCGTTTTAAAGTGCTCAAACGGTTCTTCGATAGTTAATGGTCGTACGGCAAATTTAAAGCCACGATGGAATATTTCTCTGGTGTAGTAACGCTTGGAAACGGTCACACTATTGGCTAAGCTTGTTTCTTTTCCTATCCATACACCCCCACTAAACCTGCCCGC
>CALCTI010000537.1 GCA_937894105.1 uncultured cyanobacterium | reverse complement strand
TGCGTCGTGCGGCGGTGCAAGGTTTGTCACAGCAGTATCGCGATCGCCCCGAAACCTTTGACTTAATCGTGGAACGGGTAAAAACCGATGATGACTCGAATGTGCGTCGTGCGGCGGTGCAAGGTTTGTCACAGCAGTATCGCGATCGCCCCGAAACCTTTGACTTAATCGTGGAACGGGTAAAAACCGATGATGACTCGAATGTGCGTCGTGCGGCGGTGCAAGGTTTGTCACAGCAGTATCGCGATCGCCCCGAAACTTTCAAACTCCTGCTCTCGTGCGCAGCCAAAGATCCCTACGAACAACCGAGAGAAGATTTTCCTCTAGATTTCAATCCGCGTTACGTTGCCCTAAGCGCCCTGGTCCGACATTTTTCAGAAGCCCCCGAAACTCGCTCAGTTCTGGAAGACAGAGCCACTAACGAACCCGACGAAAATCTACGGCAATGGATACAGGAACAACTCCAGAAGCTGGCCCAATCATGACCTTCGCCGAACATTTACCTGAAATTCGTAAACTGACCCAAGCAGAGAAATATCAACTGTTGAAATTTTGAAGAAAGAATTAGCCTTCGACTCCGATAATCCACCTGCCATGTCTGGGGCTGACTTTTATGCTGCTATCAGGAAAAACGTTGCCGATATTCCCGATGATCACATGTATTCAAAACCAGAAAAACCACACGGTTTAAATGCTCCTCAGCTATTGGCTGCCATAGAAAAACGATTTGCTGACTGTCCCGGTTTTGAACTGCCCGAAATACCCCGTGAACCAATTCCCACTGTTCCGTTTCTGAATAAAACGTCGCTGCCTTTTGATAATCCTCCAGCGCCCGTTTCAACTCTTCAATTCGGGCATAGGCTTGGGCACGGGTAAGGTAAAACTTAGGCTTTTGATCATCCCGTTCGATCGCCTCACCATAAGCCGCGCTCCAAGCTACGATCGCCATAGCTACAGGCAACACAACCATGACTGCCGTTTCCACCCTTACCTGGACCGTTGATGATTTGGCGCAATTGCCAGACAAAGGATGTCGCTACGAAATTATTCAAGGGGAGCTATTTGTGTCGCGCTCTCCTCACTTCCGCCACCAAAACGCTGCGGATAATATTTGCACTGCCCTCAAAAACTGGTCAAGAGAAACAGAACGAGGCTACGTTTTTTCTGGAGTGGGAGTGTTCTTTGACCTTGATGAGGCAGTGATTCCCGACGTGGTTTGGATTCGTCGCGAGTCCTTGGACACAATTATGGACACTGCTGGTCACCTCACCGCAGCCCCCGACCTGGCTATTGAAGTGATTTCTCCAGGGGATGGGGCTCGCGATCAGAAAACGAAGCTGGAATTGTACTCTCGACGCGGGGTGCAAGAATATTGGATTTTGGACCGTATTGCCCAGGAAATTGAAGTGTATCGTCGGGGAAATGATGGCTTACAATATGTGGCGGTGGTGACTGGGGGGGAAATATTGACCAGCCCCATGTTGCCCGGCTTTGAATGTGTAGGGCGATCAATTTTCGAGTTGTGAAATTTGTTTATGAGGGGGCAATTTCAACCAAGTTTCTGATCTAAACAGTGGTAAAAACAAGCTAAAATTCGATCCACTTGATTGATATAAAAGCGATCGCGATCAATCGTTAACGCTGTTCCTTCTAGACTTAAGAACTGCCAGATTTCCCCCGTTGTTACGCAGCCAAAAATAATGTTTACTTCTTCAGAATTCGCCTGATTAAAACGCTGGGAACCAACCATTTGCGCCACACATTGCCCTATCCCAGTTTCCACATTATCCCGCTTCCCCTCAACCATCGTCATCAGGGGCGATCGCACCGTAATTCCCCCCGGTCCTTGACCCAAAATAAAGTCACATTCTCCCGTCAGCCCCTGGTCGCGGGCAATATCCAGATTAGTACCGGAATAAATTGCTAGGCGATCATTGTAATGATTTTCCAATTCCACCAAAATCGGCGCAATTAAAAATTCAGACCGCGCTTTTTCGCTCCCCCCTGGTAAGGCGATCGCCTGTCCACTTTTTAAGAAGAACGCCAACGAATTGCCGGGGGGGATGGGCTCTAATTTTGGGAATAAAGAGACGTAGGTTTCCTTTAATTGGAATTTGGCGATCGCCTGCTCAAGGGAAAAGTCGCGATAAGCCATTTACTGGTTCTCTACCGTCACTACTACTGTGCCTGACGAAGATACTTTCCCCAAAGCGTCGCCGCCTGGGCGCTGCTGCCACGGGTGGGGCTATTGTCGTCGTTACCCAGCCACACCCCAGCGGTTAGTTTGGTGCCAGGAATATAGCCAATAAATAATAAATCCACATTGCGATCTGTGGTGCCCGTTTTACCCACAGCGCCGGGAACCACCGCAGCGGCTCGCCCCGTTCCCCCAGCCACCGTTACCCGCAATAACCCAGTAAACGTTTGGGCAACAACCGCATCAAAAAACAGGTAAGAGCGCCGAAATTAGTAATGGATAT
>CALCTI010000536.1 GCA_937894105.1 uncultured cyanobacterium | reverse complement strand
CGTGTACTCCCCACTGCATAAGGCTTCTGGAGATTAATTGATGACACGCCCTAGCCCCTAATGACGCAGCCGGCGAACTTCTGTAACCCGGTCCGCCACCGCCAGCAGCCAATCGGGCAAGGTGGGACCGTTAAAAATCACGTCCACATGGTCTGCCCGCGTTTCCAGAAACTCCAGCACCGCCTCGGGCGTAATCGCCCCCAGACTCACGGCAACGCTCAGCTCATCCAGCACCACCACATCGTAGCGATCGCCCTGAACCTGATCCGTAACATGGGCCCACAGACCTTGAATATCTTTAACCTCGCCCTGGGTAAGCTTATCCACCGCCGGGTCAATGGTGCGGTCCAGCATCCCGCGAATCCAGTCCAGATTTTGCACCAGGGATACGGGATGGGCCGTTCCTTGGTTAATCCCGCCCTTTAGAAACTGCACCAGCAACACCGGCGTGCCCTGCCCTGCCAGACGCATGGCTTGGGCGATCGTATCAACGGGAAACAGGCGCTGGGGATAAGTAAACACCTGCACCAAACCTTCAGTGCGATGGGGTTGCGCCTCTTCTAAAGGCGGAGAATAGTCGGTGCGAGCTAGGGTGTTGACTTGAGAGATCATTGCCACCTTCACCAATTGCTTCGTTTATTTCAATGTGTGCGTTCAAGTTAACCCTTTTCAGCTACATTGAACGTCAGATCCCGACCCTTGAGCCAGGACATTCAATATATAAGATCAGGAGATATGGCGTGTGAATCGTATCTTTCTGATCACATAACTCCATATATAGACTCTACACGGAGTTTACTTTGAGTCTCGTAGACATTTTCGCAGGCATTATTTTGCAGGCATTTGTGCTCAGGAAAGTTTCGTAGGCATTTTCGAAGATCTTTCAGCATAAGCTCCTTATATCAGCGATCCCACCCCAACGATCATGGAAAATTGCGAGAAAAATTTGTCATTTGATCGAAAACCATCAAAAATTCGGCTGAATTGCCCATTATTACTGGCTTTTTTGTTGACGCCCAAAAACACATCAGCTATAACGAAACTGTCTTTCGATGACGTGGCAAGCGCAGCAGGTGCCGATTTCATCGCGATAATAATTTTTAGAAAACTCTGGAAACTGGGGCTCAGCAGTGAACAAAACACAACTTGTTGACAAAATCGCCCAGGGGGCGGAAATCACAAAAGCCGATGCTGGACGGGCATTAGATGCCTTCATTGATTCCGTTACGGAAACGCTAAAGGATGGCAACCAGGTCTCCCTAGTGGGCTTTGGTACCTTTTCCGTTCGCGATCGCGCGGCTCGTACCGGGCGCAACCCCCAAACCGGCGAAGAAATTCAGATTGCGGCGGCAAAGGTGCCAGGCTTTAAGCCCGGAAAGGGGCTTAAAGATGCCGTTAACTAGTCAGTTTTGCAGGCAGTTCGGATTTATATCCCAAGTTGCTCAAATATAGTCTTGTGGCTATTGTGCAATGAAAACCGAAGCCAGATTTAATCTAATCATCATTACCTTCCAACCACTAAACTTAGAGCGATATTAAAGCGAAATCATTGTGAATAAAACCGAACTTGTTGACTTAATCTCCGAAAAAGCCGGCATGACAAAAGCCCAATCTAAAGCTGCTTTAGAAAGTATTTTGGAAACGATTACCGAGTCTTTAAAGGAGGGGGAGCCGGTGCAGCTAATCGGCTTTGGAACCTTTAAGACCAACCACCGGGCAGCGCGAACCGGGCGCAACCCACAAACGGGAGCTGAGATTCAGATTGCTGCTGCTAATGTGCCGGCTTTTGTAGCAGGTAAGGCGTTGAAGGATGCGGTGAAGTCATAGCTTAGGGAATGCTGGTTATTGTCTGCCCTGTTGAGGGTGCAGCGATAGCAGCAATATTTTTTAGGCGGTATTCTCAGGGCATATTCTCAGACCATATTCCCAAAGGAAAAGCGACCCGTGCTCTGCACGTGGGTCGCTTTTTTTCAAGAACTACAACCTCGTCGAACTGACGTCAGAAGGGTATGCCCTTATGTCCCAGCCCCTTCTCCTCGGGGAGAAGGGGGGCAAAAACGATGACGATCAAGTGAGTAAAGTCCGTAAGTTCCCTGCCCTCAGGAAGAGTGCGGGGCATGAGGGCAACGGCAATTTTGCGTAAGTCCTGTCTATGGCTTTTGATTCTGGTCTTTTGAGCTTTCTTGGCGCCTTTTGAGTGTTTTCTGACGGTTCCTATGCCTGGCTGGGGTTGGGCAGGGGTTGGCTGGCTCCTGGTGAATCGGGGGAGTCGGTGGGGAACTCTTCCACCATGGCAATTTTTTCTGGCGCTAATTCTGACTGCATATCCCCAGACAGTTGCTGCATTAGCTGAGGACGAGCGGCGCGCCATAGGTAGAACAGTTGATCTCCCTGTTTCCACTGGTGCTCCACGTCGGCGATGTAAAGCTGGCGATCGCGTTCCACTAAAAGCGGCAGCAAAGAATCGTTACCCATTAACCGCCGTAAATGGGTGATTTGCTCCTCTTGGTGATTGCCCTCTTGGCGAATTTCAGTTTTGCCAAACTTAATTTGCTGGTCTGCCAAATTTCGGTTCCATTCCTTCATGGCAACGTCCGCTTTAAATGCCTGACGTACCTTGGCTACGGGCGCCTCCGCCTCTGCCTTCTCCCTAGGAAACACTGCCAACACTCGCGGCGGGGCGAACTCTTCGGCGGCCCGCGGAGCCAGGACCGCATTGACTTCTCCATTTTTAGTCATTGCCACAAAGGTGCCCAGGGACTCAAGACCCGCCTTTTCCAGGGTTTCCATATCCAAGCCGCTGCTTAGGAACACCTCTAGATTTTCCCGCTCTGCCGCCGCACAGGCTTCCTTGTCCGTATCCACCAGCACCACCGTTTCGCCGCGTTTTTGGAATAGTCCTGCCACCAGCCGACTGATCGGCGTGGAGCCCACAATAAGTACCCCTGTGGCCTCTTGCGATCGCAACCCCAGCCACTGGGCCACCGCCCTTGCCGTCAGCCCCTGGAGGGTTACGGTCATGGTGATGGTTAAAAACACCAGTGCCTTAATCGCATCGCCCCCGTTCAACCCATTTTGGGTCAGCAAAATACTAAACAGCGAGGCCACCGATGCCGACACGATGCCCTTGGGAGCCACCCAGCTTACAAACGCCTTTTGCTGCCATCGTAAATCGCTATTCCAGGTACACAGCCAAACGTTGAGAGGACGCACCAAAAATACCAGCACCAACACCGTTGCCGGACCGCCCCAGCCAAGGGTGGCCACACTGGCCAGGGACAAATCTGCCGCCAACAAAATAAACAGCACTGACACGGCCAAAATCGTTAGCTGTCCCTTAAACCGTCGCAGGGTCCGTTCATCGGGAACCGACGACGCCCGCAGCACAATGCCCATGGTGACCGTGGCCATTAACCCCGATTCGCTTACCACCCCTTGGGATAGGGCGAAGGTGGCCCACATACTGGCAAGCACCACCAGGTTATTGAGCTCGTCGGACACAAAGGTGGCTCGCTTCAGAAACTGCCCCACCAGCAACCCACCGATCGCCCCAATTAGCCCTCCCAGCCCCAAGCGCCCTGCCAAGCCCCCAATAATATCCAGGGCATCGGCTCCGCCATTGAGCACCACATCCAGCACCACCACCGCCAAAATTGCGCCGACGGGATCAATC
>CALCTI010000535.1 GCA_937894105.1 uncultured cyanobacterium | reverse complement strand
CCATCCTGTCCTGGTGGTCACTGAAATTGAAACCTATGCGGAAGTGCGAGGAACGGTGGCGATCGCCTACGAATGGCAACGGCAGTTTTCGCTCCAGGGGGAGAAACCCCAGCCCCAACTCTTAATGTTGAAAAGTGCCCATAATCGCGACGGGGATCAAACACCGCTAGCCCAGGCTCTGGATCTTTACCAGGGGCAAGAAAAACAAGATCCCCTCAACCTATGGACCATTGATTTTTCACCGGAGCTCAGTCTCCAAAAGTGGGGCTGTGAAAAGCAGAAGTTACCTAGAAACCGACGCAAAACAGGGTATCGACTGCGCCATCACCGTTGTGTAACACCAATTCCCTAAATTAGAGCGACGTAAAATGCCTTTGAAAGTTAGTTTTATTAGGTATTCAACGTCTTTCTACTTGGAAGAATTGGTGTAACTCCTCGCGATCGCCCCTCCCACTAATCCATCAGCGCCATCGCACATCCGCTCGCCGTTAAAAATGCACTCTCCAATGGCTTTAACGATGCTCCATCGTACAGTCACCTCATTAATCGACGGGACAGCAGCCAGCGATCGCTGAGCTTGTCATTGGCGAAGCGTTGGCGAAACCAATAGGGCAGATTTAGTATCTACAGTACTTACGCAAATCCTGCTTGCTTGTTTTCAGGGGCGATCGCCCGTCTACCGCCCCTGAAAAATTCGGTCTTTACCCATCCGGTACCCGGTAAAAACATTGCTAAGTTCAAAACAAGTAGTTGACGGATCCAGGGGGATGTGGGCTAGAGTCCAAGCAAAGGTAAAACGTTAACGGCAATCTTTGGAAAGATTAACTACCCTATATCTAGAACTTTAAAATTCAGATTTAAAAGGCGCGTTACTCCAAGCTCAAAAACGTCCCACCACTTGACCCATTCAGTGCCCATCAACTCGACATTTACAACCTTTATCCCTGATCTTTGGCCACTAGTCTGTTCAAATTTTCTTTGAAACGTTTCAGACACCTCTCTCCCGCTCACAAGTTCCTTAACGAACTATCTCCAGAGCATCCCTGTTACCCGGTTATCTTTTACCAGCCACGGCTCCATGACCACTCTTGTTATCGTTGAATCTCCGACCAAAGCGAAAACAATCAAAAATTTTCTTCCCCGTGGCTATAAAGTGACGGCATCCATGGGGCACGTTCGAGATCTTCCTCGCTCTGCCAGTGAAATTCCTTCCAAAGTAAAGAAGGAGTCATGGGCACAACTTGGGGTGAACGTGGAAGAGGGGTTTGACCCCCTGTACGTGGTGCCGAAGGATAAGAAGAAGGTGGTGAAGGAGCTGAAAGAAGCCCTGAAAACTGCCGATGAGTTGGTGTTGGCCACTGACGAAGACCGGGAGGGGGAAAGTATTAGCTGGCATTTGCTGGAGGTGCTGAAGCCGAAGGTGCCGGTGAAGCGAATGGTGTTTCACGAAATTACGGAAGAGGCGATTCAACAGGCGATCGCCAATTGCCGCGAAGTGGATACGAACCTGGTGCATGCCCAGGAAACGCGACGGATTTTGGATCGGTTGGTGGGCTATACCCTGTCACCGCTGCTGTGGAAGAAAATTGCGGCGGGGCTGTCGGCAGGGCGAGTGCAGTCGGTGGCGGTGCGGCTGTTGGTGATGCGAGAGCGGGAACGTCGAGCGTTTAAGCGAGGTAGCTATTGGGATTTGAAGGCGGCGTTGGCGTCGGATCCTGTTAAGGAGAAGACTTTTGAGGCGAAACTGGTCACCCTGGACGGTAAAAAGCTGGCCACCGGTAGTGATTTTGATGAGGCTACCGGAAAGGTGGCTAAGGGTAAAAAAGTTGTTCTGTTGAATCAGGAAGAGGCGGAGGCATTGCGCGATCGCCTGGCTGCCCACGCTCCCTGGACAGTGTCTTCCCTGGATGAGCGTCCCAATATCCGTCGCCCCGCCCCGCCATTTACCACGTCCACGTTGCAGCAGGAATCGAACCGGAAGCTGCGACTGTCGGCGCGGGATACCATGCGCACAGCCCAGCGCCTGTACGAGCAGGGCTACATCACCTATATGCGGACGGACTCCACCCATTTATCCAGTCAGGCGATCGCCGCGTCCCGTTCCTGCGTGGAGCAGAAATACGGCAAGGACTATTTAAGTCCCAAACCGCGCCAGTATGCCACCAAATCCAAGGGAGCCCAGGAAGCCCACGAGGCCATCCGTCCGTCGGGTAGTACCTTCCGCACGCCTCAGGAAACGGGATTGAGCGATCGCGAGTTTAAGCTGTATGACCTAATTTGGAAGCGCACGGTGGCCTGTCAAATGGCTGATGCTCGCCAAACCAATATCACCATGACCATTACGGCGGACAACGCTGAGTTTCGGTCCACCGGTAAGCGCATTGATTTCCCCGGCTTTTTCCGGGCTTATGTTGAAGGCTCCGATGATCCCGATGCGGCGATAGAAAACCAAGAGGTGCTACTGCCCAATTTAAAGGTGGGCGACGAGGCTCCTTGTAAAACCTTGGAGGCGATCGGGCACGAGACCCAACCGCCAGCGCGATTTACGGAAGCGGCACTGGTGAAGCAGTTAGAAAAAGAAGGCATCGGTCGCCCCAGCACCTACGCCAGCATTATCAGCACTATCATTGATCGCGGCTATGCCAACCTGGACCGCAATGCGTTGATTCCATCTTTCACGGCGTTTGCGGTGACGGGGCTGCTGGAAAATCATTTTTCCGATCTGGTGGATCTCCATTTCACGGCGCGGATGGAGCAGACCCTGGATGATATTGCCGTGGGTAAGACCAATTGGTTGCCCTACTTAGGGAGCTTTTATCGCGGCGACGACGGCTTGGCCAACCAGGTACAAGTGCGCCAGGACAATATTGATCCCTCCGAAGCGCGGACCCTAGAGTTTGATGACCTGGGGGCAAAAATTCGCATCGGGCGTTATGGAGCCTATGCGGAAGTAGAGCATGAGGGGGAAATGGTGCGCGCGTCCCTGCCGGTTACCCTAAATCCGGCGGATGTTACCGTCGAGCAAATTCAGGAAGTTATCCGCCAGAAGACCGAGGGGCCAGATGCCTTGGGGCTGCACCCGGAAACGGGCGAGGCAATTTACGTGCTGACGGGGCAGTATGGTCCCTATGTGCAGCTGGGGGAAGTGACCGAGGAAGTGCCCAAGCCTAAGCGGGCCTCGTTACCCAAGGGTGTGACGCCGGACAAGGTGACAGTGGAGTTATCCGTGGGGCTGTTAGCGCTGCCCCGGTTATTAGGTGAGCATCCGGAAACGGGTAAGTCCGTGAAGGCGAGTCTGGGTCGGTTTGGCCCTTACGTGGTTCACGACCAGGGCAAGGATGGCAAAGATTATCGGTCCATTAAAGGCGACGATGACGTGACCACCATTACTTTTGAGCGGGCACTGGAGTTGTTGGCCCAGCCCAAAGCGGGTCGGGGTCGCAAAAAAGCTCCCCTGCGGGAGTTGGGACCGCACCCGGAAGATAATGAGCCCGTCAATATTTACAAGGGGCCCTATGGCATCTACGTGCAACACAGCAAAATTAATGCGGGGTTAGCAGAGGATCAAACGCCGGAAGAGTTGACCATGGAACAGGCGATCGCCCTGCTAGAGGCGAAAGCAGCCACCAAGAAGGGCGGGCGCAAGAAAACTACGGCGAAAAAGAAAACCACTGCCAAGAAAACCACTGCCAAAAAGACAACCGCCAAAAAGTCCACAACCACTAAAACTGCGGCGAAATCCACGACCAGAAAAACCGCCGCTAAAGCAACCACTGCAAAGGCAGCCACTGGCACAAAAGCTAAGGCGGCCGCCAAAGCAACTAAGACCACCACCAAGGGATCGCCCGTCCCCCAGTCCACTAAAACCAAACCAGCCACCGCTGAAACCGCAGCGTCCTAGGATGTGGGGGTTAGGGGAAAATTAGGCAAGATCTATTTAGGCAAGGTCTATGGCGCGAGCGCGGAAACGATTTGGGCAGCACTGGCTAAAAAGCGACACTGTTTTAAAGCGGATTGCTGATGCTGCTCAGCTGTCGAAGGGCGATCGCGTCTTGGAAATTGGTCCAGGACAGGGAGCGCTTACCCATCATTTTTTGCCGAATGCGGGGGCGGTGGTGGCGGTGGAGCTGGATCGAGATTTGTGTCCGCGACTGGTCAAGAAATTTGGCGATCGCGACAACTTCCTGCTGTTTCAGGGGGACATCCTGCGCCTGGACTGGCCCCAATGGATTGAGGATTTTCCCACCCCTGCTTTTCGTGCCCCCAACAAGGTGGTGGCCAATATCCCTTACAACATCACCGGCCCCATTCTGGAGCATTTGCTAGGGCGCATTAACACACCGCGTCCAGCCCCCTTTGAGTCAATCGTGCTGCTGGTGCAACAGGAAGTGGGACGGCGACTGTGCGCCAAGCCTGGACATAAAGCCTATGGAGCCCTGTCCATTCGCGTGGGATTTTTGGCCGATTGCGAGTACCTATTCGACGTGCCCGCTAAAGCCTTTTCACCCCCGCCCAAAGTAATGTCCGCGGTGGTGCGCATTAGGCCGCGCTCCTATCCTGAGCAGCCCAAAGATTGTGAGCGCTTGGAAAAGCTGGTGAAACAGGGGTTTGCCACCCGGCGAAAAATGCTGCGCAATAACCTAAAATCCTGGATTGACAGCGATGCCCTGACGGCAATTTTGACAGACATTAATATCCGCCCCGAAGCCCGTGCCGAGAATTTAAGCATTAGCGATTGGGTGAAGTTGAGCGATCGCTTAAACCGTAAAATTGCCAGCGATGCGATCGGTGATGACAGTAGGCCAGCGACTCAGATTGATTAAAGGTTAATTAAGAACTTTGCCGATTGACTTTGAGCAATGTCAATCAATATTAAATTGGCGCAACAAAGAATTGTCAGTTTGTATCAAACCCCGTCTTTCCGAGGCAAGGTCGCCTGGAAATCAGTAGAAGTGCGTAAAATAGATTGAGATTTACAGAAGTAATAGCCTGTAGCATCGCCCGCTTTAAGGAGAGAAACTGAATGTTCACCTACGTTAAGCCCGAGATTCGTCACGTACAGCCGGAAAACTTAAATGGGCGGTCTTTGGTCAAGGTGGTGTACATCGTTCTCGAAGCGCAGTACCAAAGCTCGTTAACGGCGGCGGTAAAATCCATTAATGCCAGTAACCCTGACATGGCCATTGAGCTAAGTGGTTACTTAATTGAGGAGCTGCGTAACCCCGAGAATTACGAAGCTTTTAAAAAAGATGTTTCTGAAGCCAATATCTTTATCGCTTCCTTGATCTTTATTGAAGACTTGTCGGCAAAGGTGGTAGAAGCCGTCAAGCCCTATCGGGACAAGTTGGATGCGGCGGTGGTGTTTCCGTCCATGCCCGACGTGATGAAGCTCAACAAGTTGGGCAAATTTTCCATGGCGCAGCTTGGGCAGTCCAAGAGCATCATTGGCGAGTTTATGAAAAAGCGTCGCCAGAAGGATCCCACCAGCTTCGAAGAATCGATGCTGAAGCTGTTGCGCACTTTGCCGACAATTTTGAAGTATTTGCCCTCTGATAAGGCGCAGGATGCTCGCAGCTTTATCATGAGTTTTCAGTATTGGCTGGGGGGTTCACCGGAGAATCTGGAAAACTTCTTGCTGATGTTGAGCGATCGCTACGTATTTAATAAGCAAGTCAGCAACAAGCAGGCAAGCAACAAGAAGGGCGAAGGGCTGGAGCAGGGGGCAGAGGACACTCCCAACGTGGAGCTGAAGTACGCGGACCCGGTGGTATTTCCCGATATTGGAATTTGGCATCCCCTGGCTCCGAAAATGTTTGAAGACGTGGAAGCTTACCTGGACTGGTACGTTACGTCGCCCCTGATGCCCGATGAGTTGCGCAAGCCTAATGCGCCCTGTGTGGGTTTGGTGCTCCAGCGCAGTCACTTGGTCAGTGGTGATGATGCGCACTATGTGGGCATGGTGCAGGAGCTGGAGGCAAAGGGCGCTCGGGTGATTCCAGTATTTGCCGGGGGCTTGGACTTTTCGAAGCCGGTGGACGAGTATTTCTATCGTCCCGATGCCGGCGTTACTTCCCAAACGCCCGATGCCATTGTGGACGCCGTAGTATCTCTGACCGGTTTTGCCCTGGTGGGCGGTCCGGCTCGACAGGATCATCCCAAGGCGATCGCCTCCTTGAGGCGCTTAAACCGTCCTTATATGGTGGCGTTGCCCCTGGTCTTCCAAACCACTGAAGAATGGGAAGAAAGCGAGCTTGGTTTACATCCTATTCAGGTGGCATTGCAAATCGCGATTCCTGAGTTGGACGGGGCGATCGAGCCGATTGTGGCCTCTGGGCGAGATGGCAGTACCGGTAGGGCGATCGCGCTGCAAGATCGTCTGGAAGCCGTTGCAGAACGAGCCATCAAATGGGCGAATCTACGCCGTAAGCCTAAGTTTGCCAAGAAAGTAGCCATCACCGTCTTTAGCTTTCCTCCCGATAAGGGCAATGTGGGAACGGCGGCGTATTTGGACGTATTCGGTTCTATTTATGAAGCGCTAAAGTCCCTCAAGGAGGAGGGGTACGACGTGGGTCCGATCCCGTCTAATCCCAAGGCGCTGATGGATGAAGTGATTCACGATATTCAGGCGCAATATTCCAGCCCCGACCTGAACGTGGCCTACCGAATGCCCGTTAAGGAATACCAGTCCCTGACTCCCTATGCCAAGCGCTTGGAGGAAAACTGGGGACCGGCTCCCGGCAAGCTAAACAGCGACGGACAAAATCTGCTGGTGTTTGGTAAGCACTTTGGCAATGTATTTATCGGTGTGCAGCCCACCTTTGGTTACGAAGGCGACCCGATGTTGCTGCTGTTCTCCAAATCGGCCAGCCCTCACCACGGTTTTGCGGCTTATTACACCTACCTAGAAAAAATCTGGGGCGCGGATGCGGTACTGCACTTCGGCACCCACGGATCTCTGGAGTTTATGCCTGGCAAGCAAATTGGTATGTCTGGCGAGTGCTACCCCGACAGCTTAATCGGCAGCATTCCCAACCTGTACTACTACGCTGCCAACAACCCCAGTGAAGCCACGATCGCCAAGCGCCGCAGCTACGCCGAGATTATTTCTTACTTAACCCCTCCCGCCGAGAACGCCGGACTATACAAAGGCTTGAAGGATCTTGGTGAGCTAATTGGCTCCTACCAGACCTTAAAAGATAGCGGTCGCGGTCCGTCCATTGTTGACGCGGTCATTGAGCAGGCTAAGGCGGTCAACCTGGATAAGGATGTGGATCTGCCCGAGAAAGACGGCAAAGATTTGACCGCTGAGGAGCGAGATAACCTAATTGGCTCCGTCTATCGCAAGCTGATGGATATTGAGTCTCGCCTGCTGCCCTGCGGCTTGCACGTGGTGGGTCGTCCCCCAACGGCGGAGGAAGCGGTGGCTACCTTGGTCAATATCGCGAGCTTGGATCGCCCGGAGGATGGCATTAAGGGGCTGCCTCGATTGTTGGCGGAGAGCCAGGACAGGGATATTGATGAGGTTTACAGCAACGCTAATCTGGGGATTTTGGACGATGTGCAGCTTTTACAGGACATAACACTAGCCACCCGGGCGGCGGTATCGGCAGCGGTGAAGATGCGTACCGGTAAAGATGGTCGCCTGTTGCGCAAGCCTCCCTTTGACTTTATTGAGTTTGCGCGGAATCTGAAGTGGCTTGGGTTTGCGAAGCGTTATCTGAATTACCTAGCTTCCTTGAGCGATCGCCGTCCCTGGTTACAGGCAATGGGCGAAGCAGGCTTCCCTAACGTGGAAGTGGATGGCACCCAAACCCTGTTCGAATATGTGGACTTTTGTCTAGAGCAGGTAATTGCTGATAAGGAAATGGAATCACTGATTCGGGCGCTGGATGGGGAGTACATCCTGCCTGGTCCCGGCGGTGACCCGGTGCGTAACCCGCTGGTGCTGCCCACCGGAAAGAATATGCACGCGCTGGATCCTCAGTCGATTCCCACAACGGCGGCAGTTAAGTCTGCAAAGGGAGTTGTGGATCGCTTGATTGAGCGGCAGCGTCAGGAAAATGATGGCAAGTGCCCCGAAACCATCGCCATTACCCTGTGGGGCACGGACAATATCAAAACCTACGGCGAATCCCTGGCTCAGGTAATGTGGCTGGTGGGTGTGCGCCCGGTGCCCGATGCATTGGGTCGAATTAATAAGATAGAGCTGATTTCTCTGGAAGATTTAGATCGCCCTCGGGTTGATGTGGTGGTCACCTGCTCCGGTGTATTCCGCGATTTATTTGTAAATCAAATGGCGCTGCTGGATCGAGCAATTAAGATGGCTGCGGAGGCCGATGAGCCCCTGGAGATGAACTTTGTTCGTGCCCACTCTATAGAACAAGCGGATGATTTGGGAATTAACCTACGCCAAGCAGCGACTCGGGTCTTTACCAATGCATCTGGTTCCTATTCCACCAACGTTGGTTTGGCCGTTGAGAATGGCACCTGGGAAGAGGAGCAAGATTTGCAGGATATGTTCCTGTCCCGTAAGTCGTTTGCGTTCTCTTCCGATAACCCTGGGGAAATGAACCAGTCTCGAGAGGTGTTTGAGAAGAGCCTATCCACTGTGGATGTGACTTTCCAAAACCTAGATTCCTCCGAGATTTCCCTATCCGACGTATCCCACTATTACGACTCTGACCCCACCAAAGTGGTCTCTCGCCTGCGCAAGGACGGTAAGAAGCCCAGCGCTTATATGGCAGATACCACCACGGCAAATGCTCAGGTGCGCACGTTATCGGAGACGGTTCGGTTAGACGCTCGCACGAAGTTGCTGAATCCCAAGTGGTACGAGGGTATGTTGTCCCACGGCTATGAGGGTGTTCGCGAAGTGGCGAAGCGATTGAACAACACCATGGGCTGGAGTGCGACCGCGGGCGCTGTGGACAATTGGGTCTATGAGGATGCCAATGACACCTTTATCGCTGATGAGGATATGGCAAAGCGTCTGATGGATTTGAATCCCCATTCCTTCCGTCGCATGTTGGGAACGTTGTTGGAGGCCAATGGTCGTGGCTATTGGGAAACCAGCGACGAAAACCTAGAGCGTTTGCAGGAGCTATATCAACAGGTTGAGGATCGTATCGAGGGGATTGAGTAAGTTTAGAATCTTGCTTCGATAAGCTTACTTAACGCCCAAGTTCTAGAAGGCGTTGTAAAAAATCCCCTGCTAATGTTCGTTACGCAGGGGATTTTTTACGGTGGCTGGATTAAATAGGATTGCCTTGCCAGTTCCTCTTTGGATTGTCATATCAAATCAGGAATATTAACCCCAACCTCGTAAAGATGGACCAATGAGCGCTGAGCCTGTCGAAGTGCGG
>CALCTI010000534.1 GCA_937894105.1 uncultured cyanobacterium | reverse complement strand
TGGTCCTAAAAACCTTAAACCGCTACTTGTATCCCTCCACGTCCCAAAAGTTACCGTCACCCTAGAGATTTCACGGTGTAATTTTGAGTCGGTTTTTCGGGTCCCGGTAAAGTTATGGCATTTTCCCTTTGCCAACGGGGACGCCCAGAGGCACGTCAACCAAAACCGTGGTCATGTAGCGCTCTGCCCAGGGCTCGCCAAAAGCCTTTTCCAAAACGCGGCGGGAATTATCGTTGCGTAGTTGCTGAGCGCAGTAGTGCTGGTGGGCTACCATAATGGCTTTGCGGCGATCGCCATCCACCGGCTCAGCATCCTGCACCTGTTGACAATGAAACGCTAAATAATTGTCGACGGTGTCCACAAACGCCGTTTCTTCCCGTTCTCCGTCCGGGCGTACAAATAGGCAAAAATCGGAAAAAATATCAGCCCATTCGGGAAAATGGCGCTGGTGACGAAAATCGTAGCGTGGCTGCGATTCCAAATGCTGTTGGTATGGGTCCGGAAGCTGTTGTTGATCGCGCACCGGCGATAGGTCAGCGATCGCCATCGCCAGCTTCCCCCGTCCCGCTACCAGGTCAGCGCCGAAAATGGGTAGGTCAAACTCTGGACGAGGGAACATCACGCAGTGAAGAATATCCAGAGAGCTACCAATTTGCGCCAGCTCCAGGTGCAGCTTCCGGAACGTGCGAGTTTGGTAACACTGGTTCTTAATCACAAGCTTTTCCCCTTCTTATAACCCATCCACTTAGCCTATTTCTTCCGGCATAACGTAGGGCTCAAGGTCTAAATATTTTGACCAGGCTGCCTGAATGCGGTTCGCTAAATTAGAAATCGTCGGATGTTGGCGATCGCTCAAAGTGGCGGTGGAAGTAGAGGTGATAGTTGTCATACAGCTTTGTTGAGGAACGGCGGCTAATTTCGGTCCGTTAAAAATCAGAGTTAAACCAAAGGGACTTTACCAAACGGAAAAGACACCAAGCTTTAAACACGAGACTTTAAACACCAAATTATTGCCGCTTCTAGCAAACAGGGATTTGAGCACAAGCCAGGGGGCTCACGAAACCAAACATTTCAACCTAAAATGCTAACTAGAAAGTTGCGCTTTAGGGGTGGAAGTCTTGGGAAAGATCAAGGCAAACAACTCAAGCGAAGCACTAATTAGCCGAAGTTAATTAACCAGAAACCAATGTTACCAAGGGTGTCAATCGGCGCAGGGACCATTTCACCGCGAAAGTCGAGAAATTGAACAATCAGTAGATAAACAATCCCCAAAAATAGGGCAATGCTTCCTGTGGCGATCGCCACCCAGTTAGAACGGTCCATCACTTTAAAATTTAACTTAAGTTTTTGTTGATTCCCATGTCTTATGATTGTGACCGATTTTGTCCTATGGCGGCAGCGCTGGAACCAGAAACGAGAAACCTGGCGATGTTTATTAACAATTCCTTTTATTATTTTCTGAGGCGCAGTCGCTAAATTTCTTGGTTAGGAACCGTAATACGTATGAGCTATTCCCAAATCTCTGATAGCAATCCAGCGGTCACGGTGACGGGAATTACCAAAAGCTATCGCACCGGATTTTGGCTAAACCAGTCGGTGACCACGGTGCAGGATGTGTCTTTTTCCGTACCCCGAGGGCAAACGTTTGGGCTTTTGGGACCGAATGGTGCCGGAAAAACCACGTTGCTAAAGTTGCTGTTAGGCATTGCCAAACCGACGGCGGGGGCGGGTACAGTGCTGGGGAAGCCTCTGGGCGATCGCCCCACAAAGCAGCGGCTAGGGTACCTACCGGAAAACGCTTATTTTTACGACTATCTAACGGGCTGGGAGTAGTTAGAACACGCGGCGGCCATTTTTCAACTGCCTCGGAAGTCGGTGCAGGGGCGCATCGGAGAAATTTTGGACCAGGTGCAGTTGTCCCATGAGGCCGCCAAGAAGCAATTAATGAAGCAGTATTCTAAGGGCATGTTGCAGCGGGTTGGGGTTGCCCAAGCGTTAATTAACGATCCAGAGCTGGTGTTTTTGGACGAGCCCATGTCCGGGTTAGATCCGTTGGGGCGCTATCAAATTCGCGAAATTATTTTGAATTTAAAGCGGGACGGCAAAACCATTTTTTTCAATAGCCATATTTTGTCCGATGTGGAGCAGGTATGCGATTCCGTGGCAATTTTGGCGAAGGGTAAGCTGCTGTGCTGGGGCGGGTTGGAAGACATGTTGACCCTTGGCGATCGCTACCAGGTTCGTGGACGGGGGGGCGATGGGGAGAAATTGCGATCCTGGTTGGGGGATATGGAGTTTCAAAATGGCTGGTGGCAGGGAGAATTGGAACGAGACCTGACGGAGTTTTTGGCGATGGTGTCGGCCATGGATGGGGAAATTTTGCAGGCGAACCGCCAGCGCCAGTCCCTAGAGGCATTTTTTGTGAATCAACTGAGGCGTGCCAATGTTGTTCCCAGCTAAAGCTCTTCGGCAGGTATTTCTCCGCATTTTTCGGAGCGTTTACCTTGTTGCGGTTTTATTTGCTGCGTTGCTTTGCTTTTATCCGTTATCGCCAGCGCAGGCGTCGGTGCACACTTATCCCCAAAATGAGACCGCATCCAATGGCGGCGTAATGGTGCGATCGCTCCAGGCGCTAAGGGACAATCGCGATCGCGGCTGGCAGGTAGTCCTATTCGCCGTCGTCGACAGTACCAACAGTAAAAATAAAAACAACGAAATCACCGCCCACCTACGCATATCAGGCTTTCCAGGCACCGTGGTCCAGCGAGGCACTCCCCTTCAAGTGCAACAGGGAACCCAACAGTGGACGCTGCCTGATGCCTTTACGCTACAGACAAATTTGGAAGCCAATACGGAAAATATCGGGGAGTACGATGCTGGCGAATTGTTGGAATCCCTTAAGCGCATTCGCCCAATCACCCTAACGGTACCCCTCGCCGCTGGGGATGTGGCGATCGTGCTGCCCCCCTTTGCCGTCAAAGAATGGCTGCAAATCAAAGGGCAAATCTCGGAGCAACTCCTGGGGCAACTCTAGAAAACAATCAACCTTACTGAAGGGTGTCTAGAACAACATTTATCCGAGGGCTGTATCCCTCTGCGAACTCCGCCAGTGTATGGGTCATCACCCAAAACGGTTGCCCTTTAAGCTCTCCCACAAAAGCGTTGCCAAAAATCGCATCAGGACCAGCAACAATGTTTTTTTCAAAGCGCCATCGTCGCCGCTCCCAAGAATAAATCGTCTCATCCCCCGAAGAAACCACCCCCTCTAATCCAATCTCTCGCAGACGAACAACCACAAACAACAACACCAGAGCCCAGTCCAAATACATCGCCACCAAAGGCCAAATAATGCTGATATACACATCCTCACTGCTAACGGTGCCCTGATAGGTGCTCACTAGGCGCACCTCGGTCCATTGGGGCGTTTGGATAATGCGAGGCGTAAATGAATCGCCCGGTAGACCCATGGCGATCGGCACTCCTTCAGGGCGATAAGCCTTAAGGGGCACCCTAAAGGGAGATCCCTCAACGCTCATTTCAACACTGGTAGGAATTGATGCAGGAGGGTTAACGGCAACGGGACCCGTGTTGGGCGACGCGGGAGAAGATTCAACAACAGGCTCTGGAGACGCGAGAGGAGCTGAAGCAGATTCAGTAGGGGATGACGGCGTAGGGGAAGATTCTGATCCAGGGGAGGACTCTAAGAGGGAGGCTGGGTCAGGGGATTGGGCGGGAGAATTTGAGGAGCACCCCGCCAACATTAGGGAGCCACTGAGCAAGCCAATCGTTAGAAAACGGGAGACAGAGAGTTCAGAAAACAACATAATCAGAAAAAATCAAGCCGAAATGATTAAGCAGCAGTCTGTGGAGGTTGAACTGATAGCGTCTCTGGACATTTAGCAGCTCGACAATAGGTTTCTAAGGATTATAAACAAAATACCATGGAGAACTTTTTGCCATTGACTGAACTTTATTCTAAAAATTCATTGGTCATTGCTATTTGAACAAGTCCCATCGCTAGCAGCTTATCCACCGCCGCACCGACCGCTTCTTGAGGATAAGGGACCTGATCGGCAATAATTTTCCTGTTTAGGACACTATTATTATCGGCGGCCAGGAGAATTTTTTCCAAAACTATTTCTTCAATTTCGCTCAGTTTGAACGAAATTTGATCAATTG
>CALCTI010000533.1 GCA_937894105.1 uncultured cyanobacterium | reverse complement strand
CACAAACACCACCTTGATGCGTCCCGCCACCTGGCGATCGCGATTCACCACCTTACCCACGGCATTGATCAACCGAATCACCAGCTTAGCCATGTAATAGCCCGGTGCCGCCTTGCCCGCAAAAATAAACGTGCGGGGCAAAATATCCGCCTGGGGATTCGCTTTTATGCGGTTGTACAAACCAATCACGTGCAAAATATTCAGCAACTGGCGCTTATATTCGTGAATACGCTTCACCTGCACGTCATAAAGGGACGTGGGATCAATCTCCTCATCATTGGTTTTTAGGATGCGCTCCGCGAGCTGGCGCTTATTGGCATCCTTGATGGACTGCCAGTGCTCGCGAAACTCAGGATCATCCACATATCCCTCAAGCTGGCGCATGCGCTCCAGATCCGTTGCCCAGCCGTCGTCAATTTTCTCAGTTATCAGCTTAGCCAGCTCTGGATTGCTCAACAGCAACCAGCGTCGAGGGGTGATCCCGTTGGTTTTATTTTGAAACTTCTCCGGCCACATCTCGTTAAATTCGTGCAGCACCTGGGTTTTCAGCAGCTCTGTATGGAGTGCCGCCACGCCGTTCACCGCATGGCAGCCTACACAGGCCAAGTGGGCCATACGCACATACTTGGGCGTTCCCTCTTCAATCAGGGACATACGACTCACTCGATCCTCATCGTCGGGATCGAAGCGCTGTACCTCATCAATAAACCGGCTATTGATTTCGTAAATAATCTCCAAATGGCGAGGTAGCAACCGCTCAAACAGGGGCACCGGCCACCGCTCCAGCGCTTCCATCAGTAGGGTGTGATTGGTATAAGCCAAACAGTCGCGGGTAATACGCCACGCCTGGTTCCAGCCCAAACGATGCTCATCAATTAGCAGTCGCATCAGCTCAGCCACCGCGATCGCCGGGTGAGTATCATTCAGCTGAATCGCCGCCGCCTCGGCCAAGGTTTCTAAGGTGTTGCGGCGATCGCTCAAATGACGATGAATAATATCCTTCAGGGAGCAGCTCACAAAGAAATACTGCTGCTCCAGGCGCAACTGCTTACCCTGCTCCGTGTTGTCGTTGGGATATAGAACCTTGGAAATATTTTCCGAGCTGATCTTGTCAGACACGGCACCAGAATAATCACCGCTGTCAAACACCTGGAAATCAAAATCCACATTGGCACTCGCCCGCCACAGCCGCAAGGTGCTCACCGTATTGTTGTTGTAGCCGGGAATCGGCACATCGTAGGGCGTTCCCAGCACCTTACGCGACGGCTTCCAACGCTTGCGATACTCACCATCTTCATCCTCATAGCCTTCGGTGATGCCCCCGTAGCACACCTCCACCGTTAGCTCCGGATGGCGAATTTCCCAGGGATTGCCAAAGCGTAGCCACTTATCGGGACGCTCCACCTGGCAGCCATCTTTAATATCCTGATCAAAAATTCCAAATTCATAGCGAATGCCGTAGCCGATCGCCGGGATCTCCAGCGTGGCCAAAGAGTCCAAAAAGCACGCCGCTAACCGTCCCAAACCACCATTGCCTAATCCCGGCTCCGGCTCCACCTCCAGCAGGGCATCAAAATCTAGCCCCGATTCCGTAACCACCTGTTTCGCCTGGTCATAAATCCCCAAATTCAACAGGTTCTTACCCAACTGTCGCCCCAGCAAAAACTCTGCTGATAGATAACAAACCTGCTTTGCACCTTGGGTCATATAGGTGGTGTTACTGGCAATCCATCGGTGCAACAGGCGATCGCGCACTGTATAAGACAGGGCCATGTAGTAGTCGTACGCCGTTGCCGTCAGCTCGTTTTTGCCCTGAATGTAATAGAGATTATCGGCAAACGCCCGATGTAACGTCTCCACCGTCATACCGGTGCGATCGTCTTCCACCTGAACCGTTACTGGACAATCTTGCCCCTCTAATTCCGGCTTATTGGAATAATCGCCAGAAGTATTGTGACCGTTCGTTGTGGATTTTCCTGGGGTATTCATTTGAAATTGCGAATGTAACAATAGTCCACCAGCGAGGATTTAGGTGATCCCTAAAAAGCGTTAATAGCGCCAATCGCTCCGGTAGAGAAGACAAGGGGGCGATCGCCACAGAAGGTAGATAACAGGGGACAAACTCAACACGAAGCGTGCAAGTGTGCCTGGGGAAATCCACCTAAAAAGAACTTGTTTGATCCCGGCCGATTCTGGCGATTGTGATCCCAGTGATCATGCCGGGTAAGAAAATCCCGTGGCGATCCTAAAAAACTTGTCAGAGGGCGTTATAGGTCGAAGGGTAGAACGCCGTCAGCAATACCTAATTCTGCATTGCTAATGTAAAAAAATGGAAAAGAAGAAAGTTTTTTGCAGTGTGGCTTTTAGAAGTTCTGCGCAGGCTTTTGAGGTTTTGCGCAGGTATCACGCGAAGCCGTGAACAAGGCGAATAAACTCCTGCCTCAATAGCTCAAGAAAAAAGTAGCCTAAGGAAAAAAGCAACGATAATGTTACGCTGCAAAGGCTAAAACAGCGGTGCCAGCGACGCTACCAAAAACCTATGCCGCAGCAATAGCACCAGTGTCACAATAGCTTCGTACTAAACAGCTCTTTTCTTAGCTAGCGCAGTTACCACCACGTTAGCAATAAAAAACTGTTTAAGAGTCCACTCAGTCTAGCCGAGTTAATTCCATACCCTGCCGCCGTGTCCACAAGTTTTAACCTCGACGAAGCCGTCATTTTTGCGGAAAACCCCGAGCCTCGCTGTCCCTGTGTGCTGTTGCTAGACGTGTCTGGGTCTATGAGTGGTCCACCGATCGCCGCCCTCAACGAGGGTTTAAAAGCATTTCAGGAAGATTTAAACCGTGATGATCTGGCGCGAAAGCGGGTAGAAATTGCCATTGTTACGTTTGATGACCGAGTTCAAGTGGTGCAAGAGTTCGTAACGGCGGATGCCTTCGAGGCGCCCACCTTGGAAACGGGGGGGATGACCTATATGGGGGCAGCGATCCACACGGGGCTGGACCTGGTGCGTGATCGCAAAGCCCAATATCGCACCAACGGCGTCGCCTATTATCGCCCGTGGGTCTTTATGATTACTGACGGTGCCCCCACCGACGAGCCGGGCACCATGGAAAAAGCGTCAGCTCGAATCCGCGCGGAAGAAGATAAAAAAAGCATTGCCTTTTTCTCCGTAGGCGTGGAAGGGGCCGACATGGAACGATTGCAGACGGTGGCTGTGCGATCGCCCCTAAAGCTAAAAGGGTTGAGCTTCCAGGAAATGTTCCTGTGGCTTTCCGCCAGTATGCAACAGGTGTCCCAATCGCGTCCCGATGAACAGGTGGCTCTACCGTCCCCAGCCGGCTGGGGCGAGGTTTAGGGACGCCCTATGCCGTGGATGGTCATTGGAGAATCGGTCAGGGGTACGGGGCACGAACGGCGATCGCAACCGTGCCAAGATGCCTGGGCGTGGAAAGAAATTAACGGGGATCACCTATGTGTTGCGGTGGCCGACGGGGCAGGATCCGCGACCCATTCTGATGTGGGAGCCCGTACAGCGGTGGCAACGGCGGTGGAAAGAGTCGCCCAAAGTATTATTGCACCGCCCGAAAGCATGACTAACTCGCCCATGTTGGATTCGCCCACGGGAGAGCTGGAGCGGTGGCGATCGCCCCTCACCCAGGTCATAGAAGCGGTTCAACAAGAGCTAAAGCTAACGGCACAGCAACAGGAAATTTCCCTGCGAAACCTGGCGTGCACCCTGTTGATAATGCTGTGGACCCCCTCGGGGATCGTTGCTTTGCAGGTGGGGGACGGCGCAATTATTGGTCGAAATCATCGGGGGCAAATGGTAGCCCTAACCCAGCCCCAACAAGGAGAATACGCTAACCAAACTCTTTTTGTGATCGAAGATAACGCAGCGGATCAAGCGCAGTTTGTGTATTGGTCTTCAAATACAAGTAACCACGGGGACACTGAAGACGACGGAAACAATGGTGGCGATCGCCCTTGTGCCGACAATATCTCCCCCCTATCCCATATCGCCCTCTTTTCCGACGGGCTTCAACGCCTCGCCTTAGAACTACCCAGCGGAAAACCCTTTGATCCTTTTTTTGCTCCCCTGTTTTCGTTTCTCGATCAAGCGCGCGATTCCTTATCAAACTCCACTGATCCCAAAGAAATTTTTAACAACGCGGCTAATACCCTAGAGACCTTTTTGCGATCGCCTCGAGTTACCGCCCGCACCGATGACGACTTAACCCTCGTGCTGATAACGCTGGCACCAAACTCTCTGGCGCCGTAAATCTGCACTCTCAATAAATCTGCACCCTCAAATAAATCTGCACTCCCAATAAATAAGTGGGACGCCTAAAGAGACTACCCACTTTTTTGGTTATTTTGTTCTGTTAATTTTGATCCCAAGCTCTGTAAACTTTTGCAGCACAGCCTTGGACTTTACCGTTTGCTTCTAGCTTCCATTCAGCGCCTTAAAACTTACGCCAGTCCCAGCCAAGACAACACGCCCTGTCCAGTTAAATATTCAACTACAACAGCCACAACAAAACCGAGCATTGCAGCACGACCATTTAAACGCTCTGCGTATCCATTAAAACCGAACTTGGGTTCTTCTAAATTCGGAGTAACGGAGGGCTTCATATTTGCCATGGCAAGGATCTCCCAATAAAACTTTGTGTTCTGAAATATTCAGTAACTATTCTAACTTAGGCGCTTCAATTATCTGGCAAATCTGAATTAGACGAGGGATTCAATCCTACTGATTCCACCGTGCTCTCTTCCCCTTTGGGTAACTGATCGTTGGAAGACACCTGCAGGTCGTTTGGGGCAGAGACCGAATGTTTTTTTTGTAGACGGCGACGAAGATTTGAGCGCACCCGTTGTCCGATTAATGACCAAACAACGCCAGCGATCGCCCCTACCGCTGCCCCGATAGCCCCGCCACTCGCGGCATAGATAAATCCCGCCAAAGGCATGGCGCTGCCAGTGGATAACGAGTATCCAATCACCCCGCCAGGTATAGCGCCGGTGTAGCTACCGTAAATGCCTAGCCAAAATGCTGAACGGGACGCCACCAATCCTAACAGTCCAAAAACCAAGCCAATTAAACCGACGACAATGGCGCAGGTGAGCATAACGCCAATAATAAAAGCGGGAGTGTAAGGGTCGAGGATCATGGGCTAAGGTGTCGGCTTCCCAGGAATCGTAGCATGATGCAAATAATTTACGACCTTGCTTAGCCCAAAGTATTTAGCAAAAAAATCAGCTCGAAAAATTGAGCGGAAAAACAGCAGAGCGCTAATGACAACACATTCGAAAATCATCGTGGATACAATTTAAAAGGATGTAGATGTGACCAGATGCGACCCAAGTACTTTGCCTCAGTGCCGATCGCTAGCAATTAGCGACTTTCAGGAAAATAACAACGAAGAATCACACCTCAAAAACCACAAACAAAAGGGTGTAAGAATAGCGTACAAAAAACATTAATTAAAAAGACAATGCACATTTTTAGCCATTGCCTTTTCTTGCCCTTTACATGCCAGTAATGACAGACCAACATCACTGAAGCGATACCACAAAAACACCCTTGCACAGTGCAATATAATATCGAGCCAAACCCTCTCGGTTTTCCAGTCAGGGGCAGTATTTCCACCTGGAAACCGCTTGCCTGAATCGTTAGAAAGTCATTCAGGTTAGCAAGGGTTGACGATGAGCCATTGCAGATCTAGACGGCAAAATATAATTGCAGTCTGACGATTTTTCCCCGCTTTAACTCGTACTTGGGGGGCTGACTCGAGACAATAGCTGCTCCATAAATTCAATGTCTTGAAAGTCAAGCCATTGAAGAGGCAGCTTTGCTTAAACGTGATCGTTAAGTGGTCGCGTTGCTTTTAATTACAAACTCCGACCACGATCAGAATACTCAACTTTGGAAGCGCCCCACAAAAGCACTCCCCAAAAGCGTCAATAGAGACACCAGCACCACAAATACTATTCTGCTTTCACAGCCTCTTTATCAAGCTGCTTAAGCTGGATATGTTTGCGCCCCAAGGTGATTTCAAATTCATCTCCTGGCTCTAACTCCATCTTCTTCGTATAGGCAGAACCAATTAGAAGATTGCCGTTAGACTGCACACTAATGCGATAGCTGGCGCTACGCCCACCGCGACCATTCGGTTTTTGCTTGTTGTCTAGTTCAATTCCTTTCGCTTCAATTAGCGCGTTGTAGAACTTCATCATATTGACGCGTTCTACCCCTTTACTCGTGACGGTGTAGTAACCGCATTCCCGCGCCTTTTCTTCCTTACTTGCGGTTTCAAGCTGGTCTACTTTAGTTAGTAGAGCTTTACCGGTTAGGGGATCGGGTTGAGTCTTTTGTTTCTTGCTCATGGGCGAGTCTATCAACAAATAATGTGTAGTTGGAAAACAACGAACCTAATATAAGACACGATTCATTTTTCCCAGTCCATTGTATATAAAAGGGGACAAATCTTTCGAGATTTAGTGGAGATTTAGGTAAATTTCATGATTTTCTTACTGTTATTATGGCATCACCATGAAGTTGACTACCCGAGGGCAATATAGTTTAAAAGCTTTAATCGACTTAAGTTTGCAAGCCAATACTTGTCCTTGTTCTGCTCGAGCGATCGCCCAGCGGCAAAATATTCCCGTTCCCTATTTAGAAAAACTATTAATTCAACTGCGTCGAGCACACATTGTGCAATCAATTCGCGGCGCTCACGGGGGATATAAACTGGCGCGATCGCCCAAAACCATTTTTGTTGGCGAAATTCTACGAGCGGTCAATGAACCATTACAATCCCACCTGAATTTGCCACCCCAATCAGACAATCAAGCTCAGGCAACAAACTGGGTTACCCAAACCCTATGGAAGCGCCTTTCTCAAAAGTTAATTGAAGCCTTAGACGGTATCTCTTTAGAAGATCTCTATTACGATGCCCGCAGTTGGCAAGCCGCCCAAGGGCAAGACAGTAATTTTATTGTTTGACTGTGAAGGGCTGTCGTCCATTGAATTTCGAATTTGGCAATCCTCAAATTCAGTAGTCGCATGGGTTTTAGACTTTAGTCCTTTTTATGTCAAAAGGCGTATGCTTCCTATTGAGTCAGGCTTTTGGAGTTTAATCAGTAACACGCCCTAGGTAATAACTCACAGCAGAGTAAAAAGACCAAAAAGACCTTGCCCGCAAACCCTGGAAAGACTCGATACAATCGCAGCAATGATCGTGTCAAGAACCACTGCAATGTTAATTTGCTTGCACTGTTCACTTCCTAGTTAGCAGTGTAAAAGATCAATTCCATTGCTAGTGCGTTTAGTTAACTTGAACTAGGGAAATTACTCAGCTATGGGTTCTCAATTGTCTGCCACCAATAATCCTTGGTTGTCCTTAGAGTTTGAGCCCGCTTTTGCCGGTTTAGGAGAAGATTATTTCGATGTGGTTAAGGCGGCGGCATTTCCCAAACATACTCTGCGCTTTCGCAACGATGCTCTCCTATCTCGCTTTGAATTAACCCCTCAAAAAGTTTCTGATCAGCACTTTATCGAAGCTTTTGGTGAGTTTCGCGATCGCGCACCCCTACTAGCCATGTGCTACCACGGCTATCAGTTTGGCTATTACAATCCCCAGCTTGGGGACGGTCGCGGTTTTTTATATGGACAGGTGCGAGGGCAAGACGGGGAACTGTACGACTTAGCAACCAAGGGATCAGGAGCAACGCCTTACTCCCGTGGGGGAGACGGTCGTTTAACCCTAAAAGGAGGCGTGCGAGAGGTGTTGGCGTCGGAGCTACTGGCGCGGCTGAAGGTGCGCACGTCCCGATGTTTATCCCTAGTTGAAACGGGGGAAGACCTTTGGCGTGGCGATGAGCCTTCCCCCACGCGGTCTTCGGTGATGGTGCGCACGGGGCGCAGCCATTTACGCTTTGGCACCTTCGAGCGACTGCATTACATGAAACGCCCAGATCTGGTTCAGAAGCTTCTGAATCATGCGATTGAAATTTACTACCCTCACCTTGTGACTGGCGGTATTGATAGTAAAGCCAGTAACGTCCTGGATATTTATGCCAAATTTTATGCCGAGCTGGTGCAGCGGGTAGCGCAACTGTGTGCCCAGTGGATGACGTCGGGATTTTGCCACGCGGTGTTGAATACGGACAATATGCTGGGCACCGGGGAAAGTTTTGATTATGGTCCTTTTGCTTTTATCAATACTTACGATCCCACCTTTACGGCGGCCTATTTTGATCACCAGGGGCGCTATGCCTACGGACGCCAGCCCACCGTGTGCCGCAGTAATTTGGAAATGCTTCAAGCGCCCCTGAGTTTGGTTATGGAGCAGGGAGATTTGGAGGCGGGCATTGCTGGATTTGAGGATGCTTACTACGAGGAGTCCCGTCAGCGAATGGCGGCACGGCTGGGATTTGGGGGGCTTTTCCTAGAGGATGAGGATGCGATCGCGGGGGCAACGGTACAGTTTCTGGCGGCGTCCCAGGTCAGCTATTCGGACTTTTTTATTCAGCTAAGGCAACAGTTTCAGCTGTCCTGGCGCGATGATAATACGTTGCAAACCCTCGAACCGCTGTGGTTGACGGAAGAATGTCAGGGCATGGGTCTGGAAGTGTGGGGGCAGTGGCGTGTAGTCTTCCATCGGTTACTGCAAGGGTTATCTGATGAGGAGTTAAAAGGAGTGAGCGATCGCCTAGTCCAGTGGAACCCCACCGTATCCCTAGTGCGCCCGGTCATTGAATCCTTGTGGGATCCCATTACCGAAGAGGATGACTGGAGCGCATTTAATAAAATAGTGAAACAGATTTGGGACTAATGTTTGAGACTAAGGTTTGGGACTAATTTTTAAGACCAATATTTGATCCCCCTCGACTTGGGGTTAATAAACTAGGATCAATCAACTGGGGCCAATCAATTTGAGATGGATATCTTGGTCACCA
>CALCTI010000532.1 GCA_937894105.1 uncultured cyanobacterium | reverse complement strand
GTGCGCAATTCTCGCCCCCGCTCCTAGATTTTTTCTAAACTGGGAATAGTTATCGAACTAAACCATGCTTGCCAAAGACCCTCTATATATTTCCTCCAAAGACTATTTGGCGACGGAAGAGATCAGCCCTATCTGCCACGAATATCGAGGTGGTGAAGTATTTGCCATCACTGGTGGCTCCCGAAATCACCACGCCATCACCGTTAATTTGTTGGTTCGTTTAGATGCCCATCTGCGGGGTTCTGGTTGTCGAGCTTTTGTGGAAGGGATGAAAACTCGGGTTGATGCCAAGAATGCATTTTATTACCCCGATATTGTGGTCACTTGCGACGATCGCGATCGCCCTTCCACTGACCCTTACATCAATCATCCCTGCCTAATTATCGAAGTTTTATCCCCTTCTACCGCCCGCTTTGACCGCACTACAAAATTTGCTGACTATCGCACTATTTCTAGTTTGACTGAGTCTGTGTTGGTTGCTAGCGATCGCCTCAAGGTGGAAGTTTTCCAGCGAGATGAGCAGGGTAAATGGGCTCCGAGTGAAGAGCCTGGGGATGACAGGATTACCCTGAAAAGCGTGAACTGTGCGATCGCTATTGACGAAATTTACCGAGACATCGATGTGGCTTAGTCCTTGACTGCGATCGCTACAATAGTGATTGTTCTTGTGGGCAAGTGAGTTGTCATGGGTGTACTGAAAGGTTTTTGGGATTTTCTTAACACCGATATTAAGGCGCTGCCCTGGGGAGAGTTTGCGGATAAGGGCATTGCGGCGACCCTAGCGACGAAAGATTTTGGGAAGGCGATTACCGAGCAGGGATCGAAGCTAGAGGCGTTGGCTCCCTATGTGCAGCAGATGGGGCCGTTTTTGAAGTTGTTGGATGCGCCGGTCACCCAGTTGGTATTTTCGGGGTTGCCGTTTTTGTCCATTGGGGTCGGGTTGCTGCGGTTTTATCGGAGTCAGGGGAATACGCCGTTGTCCTATGAAGAGGCGGTGGCAATCGCGGCGCAGTTGGCTTATCTGAACAGTTTGGATGAGGTGTTGCGGCGGCTGGAGGATAGGGCGGTTAAGGAAAAGTTACAGCAGGTTTCTTTGGGTACGGTGATTGAGAAGCAGTTGAAACGGATGGATTCGGCTGTTTTAGGGACGGAAGAGGCAAAGGAGGTGACAACGGAGTTTCGGCGATCGCTGTTGGCGCGGGAGTTTGGGGCGGCGTTAACGGAGGCGTTGGAGCAGGCGAGGTTGGAGCCGGGAGTGGTACGGCGGTTGGTAGAGGAGGTGGCTTGGGGGACGCCTCGGTATTTACATTGGGCGATCGCCAAAGCGGGGGACAGTGTG
>CALCTI010000531.1 GCA_937894105.1 uncultured cyanobacterium | reverse complement strand
CATAGCCATCCTGTACTACGCAGGGATTTAGATTTACTTTATAAACTAGCTCTTAATACTAGCTAGACCGACTCGATAAGTCTGTAAAGATACAGTCAAGATTATCGGGAAGATTCATTCGAATATCCGAAAACGCACGCTTTTTAAACCGAATTTTCATACGGTCTTCATACACTTCATGGGAGCTTCGTAATAAAGCCTTAGAAGTGAAGATTGCCAGGCTTTATTTTGTCGTTTTTTTGGCGATCGCAACAAGGCTAAAGGTGGTGCCCATGTTGCCCGGCTTTTTTATGTGGCTTGTTTTATTCGATTTTTGGGCGTTGCTGGATCGAGCGATGAAGCGATTACCGAAAGCCACGAAACTTCGTTTGGAAGTTTGCGAAAACATGTCCCTATTCAGCAACGCCGATTTTTGTATTGCGTTTGAATGCGCTTGAAATATTGCGTTTAAAAGGGAGCAACAAGCGCCACAGGAATTAAGAGGTGCCACTCATTGTTTAGCCCGTAGGCAACTGCCATTTTGAAAGGGAGCAACAAGCGCCACAGGAGTTAAGAGGGCAATCCAATAAAAGGGGAAACAGCGTACTGCCATTTCCCCATCAACAAACCACTTGATACGGGGTCTTTAAGCCCCCAACGCTAGAGATCCTTAGCCTCCAGCCTTTCCCCTTGGATCAGCCAGTTTGATCAGCCAGAGTCTTTCCTTACTATGGGCGCATAGGTTCAAACAGGACCAAAACTAGTAGATACACCACATCTTCCGGTGCTTTGGTTCCTTGGATCTTGGCAGTGCGTATCCCTGCAACAGAGTTAGAGAAACTGTTTGCGATCGCGCCCCAGACCCAATATTCGATCCTCTTTTCACGCCCCAAAGTAAAGTGCTAAGGGTAAAGCGTCAGAAGTAAAGCGTCAGAGGTAAAGCGCCTAACTTTACGCCAGGTCAGCGCCTTCCGTGGGCATGGAACCATTCCTGCGACGACGGGAAACGGCAAACGCGCCGCCCACTAAGCCCAGTCCCAACAAAGCCGTGGGCTCAGGAACTGCCTCAGGAACCACTTCCGTGTCTAGGGCGATCGAGTCGTACCACTTAGCCTGAGAGCTAAAGGTCTTAACGTCGCCAGTGTTGGAATCGTAAGTCACATTGGTGTTACGCCCCGCGTGGAACCAGATTCCCACCTGTTCGCCAAAAGTAATACCTTTCCAGTTGTTGCCAATATCGGTGCGTGCATTGATGTCGGTGGCATCAATAGAGAAGTTGATGGAGCTCTTACCACCCTCATTCTCGTAGTTCATAATGCCGTCCCAAGACCCTAGCAGCTCATTGGTATGGAAGCTGTTGGCATTGTTTTGACCGTTGTAAGCGTAGGCAGTGACGCGATCGTTCACAGCATCTAAATAAAGAATCGCGAACTCTTTGTCGTGCTTCTTGGGGTTGGGACCATCACTGATAACAACCCAGCCTCCATCAATCGCATTACCTTTATTCGTAAAATCGGCAGAGAACGTGAACTCGTCAGTTACATCGTTAAACGTCGTGTTGATGGAATCGTAAGAACCGACGCCGTTATTAACCCAAAGTTTCTGAGCCTTGCCGTTTACCTCGCTTTTCCCGAGGTTGGTGCCATCAGCCTTTTCCCAGTCAAACTTAAAGGTGGTGGCGCTTGCTTGTCCTGCCAAGCTGAGGGCTAAACCGCCAGCCACAGCAGCTGAAGTGAGTATAGAGAGAATTTTCATCTTTTTAGGAAGATTAGGGTGGTGTATGTACTAATGCTAGCTAGGTAAACACCAAAGATCCGTAAAGATACGCTCAAGTTTTTTGTGAACTTCGCCCCACAAAACTGTTTTTTGAATCATCACTTCACACGCCCTTTAAAGAGTCAATTTTATATAAATCCAGCGCGAATTTAACAACTGGTTTCCGGATTGAGTATGCAACTATTTGTATACATTGTGTCTAACAACCGATGCTTTCGTTAAAGAGTGTTGTTATTCCGATTGGGCTAAAGGTAACGTCACCCGTTTTGACACGTTGGACAATAGTAGCAGCGCCGCCCAGCGAAGGTGGATTTAATAATAGTTTCGCCGCAGCTATAGCAGGATTGATTTTTTCGTCCAAAAACCCAGTGACGATATTGAGATTTCGGCGCTCCTTGGGCTTTGAGCGTTTCTGCTCGCTTTAAATCATTGGTAATGCCGCCAGTTTTATACGCCTGCTCAGGAACAGAGATCATTAGTTTTGCTAGGAGTTTTAATTGGCTTTCGGTACAGTCCACTGGACGCTGGCTCGGATGCACCCCCGCCAAGAACAAAATTTCACTCCTTAGGTAATTGCCAATTCCACAAACGACTTTTTGATCTAGGAGTAAACCGCAAAGGCGTCGTCGTTTATGTTTTTCAAGTTGTTTACTAAGTCTCCTTTTTAAGGTTTGTTTTTGAGTGGCTTTATTCATTACATCCGGACCAATACCCCTCAAAAAAGAATGGTTTTTAATACCCTCTTGACCCAGCACTTCAATGGACGAAGCACTATATAGAAGCGCCATTTTTTCGTCTCCGTGTATTGCTAAACGAAGCTGGCGACGGGTTTGGGGAAAGTGTCCTTTTGGGCGGATCATCCATACGCCATAAAGCTGGTTGTGGCTGTAAATGCTGAGCCCGTTGTCGAAGTGGGTGAGCATGGCTTTGCCTCGGGTTTCCACTTCCAAAACCCGCTGACCAATCAGTTCCGATTCGTAGGGCTGGAGGTGTTCGAAGGCAAATTGCACGTCTTCGATAAGGGGACCGGCGATCGCCTGTTCAATACGATCAGCGGCGCGGCGGATTTCTGGACCTTCTGGCATGGGTGAATTCGGGGGCGGAAAGAACGGCTAGGAAAAGCAAATGGGGTGGGCGATCGGATTTAAAATTGGCGAAAAATAATTGGCGAAAAATCTCGCTTAGAATTAAGGCAGCGGAAATAGTTGTAACGGTTTTCTATTGTCCCTTGCTTGTCTGCTTATTATCCTTCCCCTATCGCCATGAGACCGAGCCGCTGGGCGATCGCCCCCGCCACCCCAGAGTCCACTGAGTCTATTGCCAACGACA
>CALCTI010000530.1 GCA_937894105.1 uncultured cyanobacterium | reverse complement strand
CCTAGGTTAAGGTGTCCAATTAGACTTGTCACACATCCACTTAGATCGCTTTAGATCGCTTTAGAACGCTGAAACCCTGACGCTTTAATTGGGCAAGAAATTAGTATGCGTTTGCCCTGGTATCCTAAGCCCTAAGCTCAACCCTGAATTAGTCGTCATATCTCTGGCAGCGCTGACTCGTAGCCTTGACCTATGCCATCTCCTATTTCTGAGGCGATCGCCCTTCCCCTGTCTAAGCAGCATCAGGACGCCCTCAAACACTTTTCCTTCGCCCCCCACAGCCCCGGCACCCTATTAGCAGATTTTCAGCTGCTCTTGGACGAAGCCGCGACCAACGGTATTCCCATCACCCCAAGAACCGGTGAGCCCAACCTGAAATCCTGCGCAACGCTCACTCCGCAGCTACAAACCTCCACCGCCTTCACCCTAAAGCGTCCGGGGCATAGCCACTACTGTCACCTGCGCAGTTTATTTTGGCTAGCGCAAGTGGGGGCACTGGTGAAAATGGAAGGGAGCAAACGGGTTATATCCAACGGGGCACAAATGGAAGCATGGTCCGCCCTTAATCCAGCCGAACAGTATTTTTCGTTGATGGATCTGTGGCTATTCTATGCCAATCCTCGACTCGTCGGTGGCTATACCCTAGAGGGAAACGCCATGGATATCCAGCGGTGGTGGACGCGCAATACCCCAGAAGAGACAGTCATAATTCAGAAATTGGACGACCTGCAGGGCTGCTTGGGAGTTCACCACCTAGCCCTATTGGAAAGTTTCGGCTTCGTGACCATCACCCTCAAATCTCCCCAGCCTTACGGTCCATGGCCCGTAGAGCGCATCCAAGCCACACCTTGGGGCAGCGCCATGATAGCCCTGATCTCCCCAATTTTAGAGGAGACTGGCAATGAATCTCTGGATGCCTTAACCCTGCTGCCGGGGTCATTGGCTGGGGAGGAGTCTGGGGGAGAATTTCCAGGAGAAGCGGAAGAGGTCGAGGAATTGGACGCCATGCGGATGATTTTGCAGCATATGCCGGGGGGACCGGGGGAGCAAGCCCTTGGGCAAAGTCCCGAGGAGGTGGCGATGCAGCTAATGATGAATATGCAGGGGCAGTCAGAGGAGTTTGTTGAGGCGTGGCAGGACAATTTGATTCAGGCGGGGCTGATGGGGGAAGATTTTGCGGAACGGGAGGCGATCGCCAACGCCCTGGGACTAAATCACGTGCCGCCCAGTATGGAGGGACTGCCTACCCTTAGCGATCCTGAACCTGCTGCAGATGAGCAGCCCGAATTTTTTAATCTTATTCAGCCCATCCTCCAATCCTGGTTTCCCACCTATCAACGGGCACTTCCCATTCCCCAGCTTTCTTCCGATACCATCAACTCGGGATTGTTTACCCTCAAAGTCTCCCTAGATAAAAAGTGCTGGCGAATCATCACCCTACTGGGCAGCGAAACCTTGGAAACCCTCGCCGCTGTCATCCTATTTGCCTTTGATTTTGATAACGATCATTTGCACGAGTTCAACCTCCTCACGGTCTACGGTCAGTTGCCCATTAGTCATCCCGCCGTTGCGGAAGGCGATCGCAACACCAGAAATACTGCCCTTGGAGAATTGGAACTCACCAAGGGATCCCAATTAGAGTTTCTATTTGACTTCGGCCACTGCTGGGAATTTGATGTGATGGTAGAAGATATTCTCACTCCGCCCCCGCCCACCACCGACCCAGCGGTAACAATGGGCCTTGGGGATGCGCCGCCGCAATATCCGGAGTGGGATGATCAGTAATGAGGTGGGGCGATCGCCGGTCTGACGCCAATCGATACCCTAGCCTGGATCAACACCACCGGCGGCACCAGAATGTTCGTCAACGGCAATCCAGTGTTGCAATTGACCAACATTTCCAGCACCACCATTCGCGCCACAGACTTTGCCGTATAAGATTGTGCTAAAAATCGCTCCCCTTAAAAAACAAGCGCATCATGTCAACAACCAACCTATTCAACGGCATTAACAACCTGGGGCAATCGACACAAATTAACGTCACCGTTGCACCAATGATGACGCTGCCCGTAGGTTTAGGCATTGGCGGCAATGCGTGGCTTAGCTTTGCTCAGTTCTCCAGTCCTGCGGTGATGACCACTGCCGCTGGAGCCGGAACAGAAAGAGTAGAAAGTGACTTTACGGCAGCCAATGCCCAGGCTGGGTACGCAGGCTATCTCAATGTATTAGTTGACGCGGCGGAACCACAAGCTTCGTTGATGCAAACTTTCCCACCCTTGACCGTACCAATGGATTCCGCGTTAACTTCAGTGCTCAAGTGGAAAACGAAGAAAGCGGCCCTAATCGATCAGGCTTTAGCTTTATTGTTTTGGGCAGTGATGCTCGAGGGGTCGAAATTTCGTTCGAAGGGGAGAATCCAGGCAACACTACCGATGACTTTCTCTTTGCCCAACAGCCTCAATTCGATAGCGAAACAGCGGAGCAAACCACGCCTGGTTTATTCAGAATTGACCAGATGCAGGATTATGCTCTGACCATTCTTGGCGATACTTATTCTTTGACGGTGGCAGGTGTGGAGCGCTTGACCGGAACCGTTAAGCTGTACGACTTTACGGGAATTAATAGCCAGCCAGCCCTGCCCGCGGACCCTTACCGTATCAATAACTTATTGTTATTTGGCGACGACACGGATACGGGCAAATCCACCTACACCCTGGGGGCGATCAACGTCACATTACTGGGAGCGCCAACGGCAACAGGGGTGGGTATTTCTGGCACAGCCCAGGTGGGGCAAGCGCTAACCGGAAACTACACCTACAGCGACCCCGACCCTGACCCCGAGTCGGGCAGCACTTTTAAATGGTTTCGAGCAAATAATGCAGGGGGCACCGGCAGGGCAGAAATCCTTGGGGAAACCAACAGCACCTATGCTCTGACAGCAGCGGACCAAGGGCAATTTATCTTTTTTGAAGTTACTCCACGGGACAACGGAGGTCAGCTCGGTTCCCCCGTCCTAAGCCCCGCCCCCGCCGCCGTCAGTTCAGCGCCGTCTCCAACGCCAACGCCAACACCCCCAGCGATCGCCCTACCACCGCCATCCTTTTCCCAAACTGATGGTCTTGATCCATCGCAAATTATTTTTCGCGATCGCGCCACCGGAGCCCTTATCACCGACGGTCAGCCCGCGCCCATCTCCTTTGGCAATTCAGTTGTTCCCGGCACTCGCCGCACCTTCGAAATTGTCAACAACAGCAACGCACCGCTGGATCTGGATAGCTTTAATTTGCAACAGGCGATCGCCGACGGTCCCGCTCCCTTTACCCTCATTCCCCTGTCTGTCAATCCAGTTCCTCCCGGCGGCACCGCCACCTTTGACGTGGTGTTAAACGAAAACGTGGCACCAGGAGCCTACGGCGGCACCATCGTGGCCCAAATTGGCAGCACCTTTTTCAACTTTTCCGTAGAAGCTCCCTCCGTTGTTTCTCCGAGCAACAGCCCCAGCGACACCCCGATTCCCATCGCGTCGGATCCCCTGGCAACGTTACCTCCTTTAACTGAAGTTACAGGCACCGCTAACGGAGATACCTTGACGGGTGGTCTTGGAAACCAGCTTATTAAAGGATTTCAGGGCAATGACCTAATGTTTGGCAACCAGGGCACAGACCTATTAACCGGTGGCTTTGGCAATGATTCGCTCTATGGCGGCCAGGGTAATGATTGGCTATTTGGGCGAGAGGGGGATGATTTTCTCTCGGGCGCTAGCGGAGACGACTCCCTAGTGGGCGGTCCCGGAGCCGATATATTATTACTAGGTCCGGAATTTGCCACCGACGCCAAATTTG
>CALCTI010000529.1 GCA_937894105.1 uncultured cyanobacterium | reverse complement strand
CCCAGCCCACTGCGCCGCCCACCAGTGCCCGATCCAACAACTTCGAATCTGTCACCAGAACGTTACAGGATGGGGCTGGGGAAGGGGGCATCGTGGGCGATCGCTCCTAAAGGTCTACTGCTGACTTGTGTCGCTCAATTTTGCCACTGGAGGCCGCGTTTAGCATCAATAACCGGTGCCTAAAACCCACATAACTGATAATTCAAATCGCCAAAATGTAGTAATCAGCGCTTAATAACCGCCTTCTTCGTATTCTGGCTGACGGGTTTTTTCGGGGATATTTAGCTTAGGAGCTTGGTATTCTGGCTCTTCGTCCCAAGCATCGGCGGGCACTTCGTCATACTCGGGCTGGCGCGATCGCTGGGGTTCGCGACCTTCTACCCAGTTTTCCTCTTCGGCATAATATTCTGGCTGACGCTGACGAGTGCGGCGATCGCCCCAAGCTTCTTCCTCTTGCCACGCCTCTTCGCCATAGCCTTCCATACGCTGCGATCGGACCGCCTCCTGTCGCAAACCCGTACCCAACTGATTGCTAGGAGCCGCCGTGGGGGTGAAGTACAAATCCTCATCTTCCCGCTCCCAGGGAGGCGCACTGATACCTAGCCGCTCCAGAACACCCACACTAAGCTGCACCAGCCGGTCCTCAGCCCCTTCAAACACAATCAGCCGATCCGGACCGCTGCTGACCACCTCGTCAATGGGCAGCTCATAGGTACTGATTAACTGCTCTGGCACCTGTGGCAGCCCCAGAGATGCCACCAAAATCGCCGTAACCGCCCCATCTTCCACGTCAAATTTAAAGCCCCGCACCTTGCCCAAAGGCTCTCCCGTTTCGGTAATCACCTCGCTGCCCACAACGCGACTGTAGGGCTCCACATCCACCGCATCTTCAATCGCTCGCTCGTCTTCCACCAAAATCACATCGCCAATTTGGCTAATGCAGTCCAGCGCCATAAAGCGAGGCAGGGCCGACACGGACAAAATATTATCTTTAACGCCAAACCCAATCACTTCCCGGCGATCAATATCCACCCACAATTGGCTAATGATGCCCAGCCGGTTCCCGGTGTCACGGGTAATCACTTGAGTGCCGATTAGGTCAGAACGTTGGCGAATGGATTCTGGGGTCATTGGTGTCGGGGAATCCGAGGGTGATTCTTCGGTGTTCGGTTGCAATCTAATCCATCTAAAATACACCGATTTGCCCGATTCAGTGGCTTGGAACCGGTGGGGATTACACAACCAAGACGCGATCGCAATTCCAATTACGGCGTTGGCACGGTGCTATGGCGCGGCAGAAATACCTAGGGGTTATTAATCTAATGATAACGAAGTGGCTGCAAGTTTAGACGCAAAACAATGGTCTCAGGCAACTGCCCAGGAATATTCAGGGAACCGTCTAGGAATATTTAGGGGTGGCGAGTAGAGTGAGGCGAAATAAATGTGGCGAAATGAAATGCAGTTAAGCATGCAATGAAATGGGAGGCTTTTGCCCTTATCAAAGAGCTTGCCGAGATAGCCCGCCGAGATAAAGTCGTCAAAATAAAAGGCGGCTGGTTTGTGGCTTCCTAGGAAACTTTCAAACCAACCGCGCTCGCTCCGTCGATGTATTTAATATCCCAAACTCGAATTTGCTTTAATATCCCAAACTCGAATTTGCGATCGCGTACAACCTCCGTCTGCGTTCAACGAAAAAACGTATAACTTTTTCCAGGGACCTTCTCGATCTGTTTCATAATGGTGCCCCTCCCACCCCTTCAAGCTCCTGAGGCACCGACTTCAGTCATCTTGATGTAATTGATGTAAAGGTCGTTGCGCCCCATTTGCTAGCGCGCTAACCGCCGTTGAGATTCCCACCGTCTGCCACAGTTATGCGGCTCGCCAGGTTCTCGCTGCGTATAGCTTTATAAACTCTCGCTGCATAAGCTTCATAAATATGTGGCATAAACTGTGTAAATGTATAGATGACGCAGCGCCACCTCCAATCGTTCAAATTTTCTACGACTATGGGGTTGCGAAATTGTATCATTTGAGGTATAATTTGCATAGTTTTTGTAATCATTAATACGCTTATCTTGCTGTTAGGAGGTAAGAGGTTTGGCAAGAAGACGCAAGCGCAAAAGTCGTCGTCGCCAGGAAGGGCGTCGAATTTTGGAAAATGTGCCCCAATTCAGCATTGAAAGTGGCGAGGATAAGCCCGTTACTGCGGCAAGAAAATACATCAAAGCGGAAGGAGTTAATCCTCCGGCTTTGGTGCTTGTGAAGCGCAACGAGCATACGACAGATCGTTATTTTTGGGCTGAAAAAGGTTTGTTTGGTGCCCAGTATGTGGAGGAAAATCATTTCTTATTCCCCAGCTTAAGGGAGTGGGAAACTGAAGATCAACCAGTAGTCGCTATGGCTTAACAGACTGTGCGATTCTGAGAACTTAATACAGTTCGATTTAAAAAGGCGTGGCGAATTAAATTTCGCCGCGCCTTTTTTTGTTTAATGATATTGACCGTAATAGGCTCTAGAAAGGCTAGAAGAATTGAGCCGTTCTAGGGCAAATACAGTCGTTTAATTTAGGTTTGATTAAAGGATGGGACGTTCGAGGATTGTTGTCAAGTAAGGCTTTGAGCGATATTAATGCTAATGGGGAGTGAGATTTCAGCGCTCAATTAATAACCAGCTTTTGCTAGTTGTATAAAAAACATCTAAGTCATATGAAAAGATTAAATTGATCGCCAATTGAAACTATTAAACAGGGGCTACACAGGTTTTAAGGCTCCTTTTAATTCAAGCGAATGCGGTGTTTGTGGCTTCAATTTATCTCATGAAGCGTGATGATAAGAGGTGTGGCGATCGCTTCCGAAGTTTATTGCTAAGGCGAACAGTCAAGGGATTTACTGAGGACCATGGACGACATGTGTGATGCATTCCTTTTCGGGGAAGTCACTGTCTGAATGATTTTCACTGCGATCGCCGAATCTTTTTTATTTTGTGTGATTTTTCCTGGGCGCTTTTTTGCAGTTCGAATAACTTAGTGATCGCCCTATTAAGGCTAATGAAGGATAGGTTTTCGTGGGCTAAATTTGGACCAGAATGGAACTCGAACAAAGCGTTTTAATAGTCCACACATCTATTTTTTGATTATTGATTGTTAACGGTTTCTCCGTTTTACGCTGACCGTTTTGCGCTGACGTTGCTTTGTGGTCTGCGTTTACCCTTTGTGCTTACTAGATTGAGTCCAGACATCACTATGCAGTACACACGAGGAAGGATTTGGATCTTGGGGGTGGGGATTGTTTTGGGGATTGTGCTGGCGCAATTTGGCTGGGTTGTAGAGGTGGTG
>CALCTI010000528.1 GCA_937894105.1 uncultured cyanobacterium | reverse complement strand
ACGCAGGAGATTTAATTTCTGATTAGGTGCGTTGTGCGCGCACTCTACGCATTGATGGTTTTGATCACCACACAAGAGTGTTTCATTAAAGTTACGCAATCAGGTTCCCCAGGGTAAGCAAGATCTATATAACAACCATGGTTAACGCAACTCCTGATTCCCCGTTTTAAGTTTCCTTTTCACTATTACGCGAGTGCAACTCAACAGCGCAACGCCTACAACGCCTCATTCCAAAAAATGCGTTTAAAGCGCCCTTTTTTTTTTGCACGCCAGTAGCATCACAGGAAATATTTCCATTGCCTCAGCCTCCTTCGTCTGTATTACGCTCGAGCGTTTAAAGATAGCGGCGTAAGCCTCAATATCTTTATCAATTTGACCTGAGCAAAATACGAGATTCGCAAGCTGTGACCCACAGCGTAGGGCTTGAGGAACAACGCTTTATAAACTGACGGTGTGATGATATGAGACCTTACGTGTTAACCATCCCCGCGATCGCCATTGGCTTCAGTATCAACGCGATCGCTATCCCCTGCGCCCAAGCAAAGCCCCAACCGGATGATGTGCCTGAGCTCAGGTCCCATTTAGAAGAAGCCCTTAAGGATGAACAGGTACCATCGGCAGCAGCACTACAGGCTCAAGTTGATGAAAGCGCCCAATCGCAGGCTGAGACAGATAAAGCACCAGATGAGACACCACAGGAAAACGTAGCCGAAAGCGAACACATATCCAATGAAGACGCCACAGGCGACGGTAGCCCAACCCTAAGAATTACCGTTACCGGAGAAAAATTTGAAGATGACATTCAAGAAGTTGCTGGCAGTATTAGCGTAATCACCGCCCAGGAATTTAAAGACTCCGGCATTCGATCACCCCAAGAAATAGCGCGTCTAGTTCCCAACTTCTCCTTCTTTGCCAGCGGTCCCCGCTCTAACAATCCGATTGTCAACATTCGTGGACTAGCTAACGACCCTGCGCTTGTGGGAAGCCCACAATCATCAGTAGGCATCTACATTGATGACGTTCCCGTCGATATCGCCACTTCCGCAACAGCTTTATACGACATTGAACGCATTGAGATTTTACGAGGGCCCCAAGGCACCCTGTATGGGCGTAACTCTCAAGGAGGCGTTATCAATATCATCACCGCCCCACCAGACGACTCCACCCGCTTCAGTGGTCTAGTTAACCTCGGCACCGATGCCTTGCGCGAAGTCCAGCTAGCTATCAACACTCCCCTAACGGACAACCTCTTTTTTTCTCTAGGAGGATCCTACTTTGAGACTGACGGATTCATCCGCAATACATTCCTAGACGAAGACGCGGCAGAACGACAAGACTACGGATTGCGCGGACAACTGCGTTGGATTCCTTCCGATGAGTGGGATATACGTATCGGCGCAAACTATGAAAAATTTGACGACGGTCGTTCCTTCGTTAGAGACACTGACAATGAGAATTTCAGTGAGGTGCGGGATGATTTTTCGGGGGGGTTCTTCGAAGCTGATAGAAATGCACAGTTTGCCCGAGTGCGATACACAGGTCCAGACTTAGTCATAACCTCTATTTCAGGAAGGCGAGAGTGGGATCAAGAGAGCAGAGGGGACGCTGATTTTACTAGCGCAGACATCGCCATTGGCTTCACTGATATTGATATCGTGCAATATAGCCAAGAATTACGCATCCAGTCACCGGATGACAACGGACGCTGGCGCTGGTTGGTTGGAGGCTTCTTTGAACATGAGGATTCTGAAGTTGGGGGAGGTGTCGAGTTTGGAGAAGTCGGAGCCATGCCTGACTTTGGCCTTTTTCCTGGCGCTACTAACACAACTACTGGAAGCTTCACGGAAGATACGTACGCTATATTTGCCCAAAGCAGCTATGACGTAACCGAGAAATTAACCTTAACAGCCGGACTTCGGTTTGAGTATCGTAACTTCAGCATTGATCGGCGTTCCAGATTTACGTTTGAGGGTAATTCCACTGCCACCGTACCGGATTATTCGCTCACCTCAACCGAAAGTATTCTGCTGCCGAAAGTCGCTATTGAATATCGCTTTCAGCCCAACATTCTCGCCTATGGCAATATCAGCCGTGGTTACAAGCCTGGTGGCTTTAATACCCTTTCTGATTCCCCCGACGAATCAGAGTTTGAGTCTGAAACCACCGTCAACTATGAAGTTGGTCTAAAGACATCTTGGTTGGACAATCGCCTGACCGCTAACCTTGCCCTATTTAAAACTGACGTTAGCGAATATCAAGTCGTTGGCTTTGTTGGTGAACTATCCAATCAAATCGTAACGGTTTTGAACGCCACCGATGCTGATATTTTGGGAGTAGAGCTAGAGCTAAGGGCTAAACCCACTGACCGTATTGATTTAATCGCTAGCTTTGGCTACCTCAACACCGAATTTCAGGAATTTACTGACACCTTTACAGGGGAAGACTTATCCGGGAATCAGTTGCCAAGCTCTCCTGAATATACTTACGCTCTGGCAGCCCAATATCGAGATCCTGGCGGCTTTTTTGGGCGGGTGGAACTAAGCGGATTCGGCACCTATTTCTTTGACCAAAGTAATACGAGAAAACAGGATCCCTTTGTTTTGGTCAATGCTCGCATCGGCTATGAGTTCGATAATTTTGCCCTCTACGCGTACACCAATAATCTATTTGATAAAGATTATTTTGCCAGTGGTTCAAATGGCGGCGATGGATCTTTTCTAACGACTCCTGGCGACGGCAGAGTGGTTGGAGTACAGTTCCGAGCCAGCTTTTAGAGCAGCCGTAGCATGCCAAATTGAATCCATTTTTCAGTGAGTTCGGCGATCGCTGAAGCTCTTGTCCAGATTTGAGTCTCAGCTTTATCGACCCCATGAGCTGCATAGGCTCATTGGGGTCGAACTCACTTAACTTTTAGCTATCACGATATTTTCGAAGGCAAACCTATGGCGATCGCAATTACCATTGGCGGACTTGTTACATCACTCATTCTTTTAGTGTTCGTTTTATTGTCGTGGGCTGTTGTCCCAGAAGCCTACTTGTCAGAAGTAACGGCAGGCAAGATTAAGTCACCCAAAAATTGGAAAACCTACACAGCGCTTTTTAGTATCCTGAGCATCATCATTGCAGGACCGATAGCCACGGCTTGGTGGGTTGCCTTAGCCCATAACGCTAATTTTTACGAGCGACTGCTGGCAGCCTGGCTAGTAATGGTCATGATCAATATTATGGATTTAATCGTGATTGATATTGTCATATACATGTGGATTTACCCCTCATGGATGAGGATCGAGGGCGTTGAGCCGCTACATGAGCTTTGGCCTCACGTTAAAGGGGCACTCACTGGCTGTTCAACCATTGGTGTTCCTACTGCCCTGATCGCGGCAGGAATAACAACTTTCGTTTGATACTCCCCCGGATTCATCTGCGGGGAGTGTCAATTCTCAAGATCATTAAATGTTGAAATTCTAAATGGACAGAGCAATCACTTTCAGAGCAGGACTTTCTCAGAGGTTGCCCTAGGGCGATCGCAAGTACGTCAGCTAAAAATCATCTGACTTTAAGGATTACCTCCCACCAGATTGTGGACTTAGAGGATCTTAAGAAGGGCGAGCTTCAGTTCTTCAGCAAAAAATGCGTTTAGGGCGCATTTTTTTTTTTGCGAACCAGTAACATCACCGAGAATATTTCCCTCGCCTCAGTCTTCTGAGTCTGTAGTACGGTTGAGCACTTAAAGATAGCGGCATCAGCCTAAATGTCTTTACCCATCTGAACCCAGGCAGGCATAACAAGAGATTCACAGGCAACCATCCGCTGCTTAGGGCTTGAGGGACAACCTTTTATAAACTAACGGTGTGATATGAGACCATTCGTGCTGACCATCCCCGCGATCGCTCGTGGATTTTGTATCAGTGCGATCGCCCCGCCCCCCGCCACAGCCCAATCCCAACCGGTAACTGTACCTAGACTCAGAGCGCAACTAGACGACGAAGCCTCTGAAGACGGACAGCTTCCATCAGCGGCAACGCTACAGGCTCAAGGGGACGAGAGCACCCAGTCCCAAGCTGAGGTGACACAAGAAGCACCAGCAGAAGACACCCCCATATCAACCGAAAGCGAAACGGACGAAGACAGCCAAACCATCAGAATTACCGTTACCGGGGAAAAATTTGAAGAGGATCTTCAAGAGGTGGCCGGCAGCGTCAGCGTAATCACAGCACAGGAGTTCAAAGACTCGGGTATTCGATCGCCCCAAGAAATATCCCGCCTTGTTCCCAACTTCTCCACCTTCGCCAACGGTCCCCGCTCCAATAATCCCGTATTCAACATTCGCGGACTCGCCAACGATCTCAACATCGTCGGCGTAGGACAGTCATCCGTGGGCATCTACATTGACGATGTTCCCGTGGACATTCTCACCTCCGAGACCGCCTTATACGACATTGAGCGCATCGAAGTTTTGCGAGGGCCCCAAGGCACCCTATACGGACGAAATTCCCAAGGGGGCGTCATCAATATCATCACCACACCCCCCAATGAGTTCACCCGCTTCAACGGGCTAGTCACCCTAGGCACCGATGATCTACGGGAAGCCCAGCTGTCGGTCAGTGCGCCGATCACCGACACCCTCTTCTTTTCGCTCGGCGGCTCCTATCTCGAAACGGGCGGATTTATACGAAACACTTTTTTGGACGAAGACGCAGCAAGTCGCCAAGACTATGGATTCCGCGGCCAGCTCCGCTGGGTGCCCTCCGATGAATGGGATATACGCATCGGAGCAGACTACGAAAATTTGGATGACGGTAGCACCTTCGGTCCTCCCATTGGCGACGATCCGAAGGAAGTCGAAGAAAATTTCCTGGGCTTCAACCGCGTTGAGCGCAATGGGCAGTTTGTCAGAGTGCGCTACACAGGGCCAGACGTCGTCGTTACCTCCATCTCAGGACGGCGAGAGTGGAACCAGGAAAATGCAACGGACTCTGACTTCAGTCGTTTTGACGCTTCCGTGGGATTGGCTGAACTGGACACTGTGCAATATAGCCAAGAACTACGTGTCCAGTCGCCGGAAGACAATGGGCGCTGGCGCTGGCTCGTAGGCGGATTCTTTGAACGTGAAGAGTCTGAGCTGGTAGGAGGCATTGAATTTGGCCCCGCTGGCGCCATTCCAGACTTTGGAATCTTTGCTGGCAGCGTCAACACCAACGCGGGTGACTTTATAGACAACACCTACGCGGTCTTTGCCCAAAGCAGTTACGACATCACCGATCAGTTCACCGTTACGGCCGGGCTTCGGCTCGAGCATCGTAATTTCAGCATGGACAGACGATCCAGGCTGACCTTGGATGGTAGCTCCATCGCCCCAGTGCCAGATTATTCCGTTGAAGCGAGTGGCAGTATTTTGCTGCCGAAAGCGGCTCTGGAATACCGCTTCCAGCCCAATGTGCTGGCCTATGCCAGTATTAGCCGCGGCTATAAACCCGGTGGATTTAATATTATTTCTGACTCTCCCGATGCAGCGGAGTTTGACTCTGAAATCAGCCTCAATTACGAAGTGGGTCTTAAAACCTCTTGGCTGGATAATCGTCTGACGGCCAATCTTTCCCTATTCAAAACCGACGTTAGGGAATACCAAATCGTCGGGTTTGACTTGCCCAATCAGGTCACTACAGTGTTGAACGCCACGGATGCTGATATTTGGGGTGTGGAGCTGGAGCTAAGGGCTAAACCCACAAGTCGCATTGATTTAATCGCAAGCTTTGGTTACTTGAACACCGAGTTTCAGGAATTTACCGACACGATTACGGGGGAAAACTTATCCGGGAATCAATTACCCAGTTCTCCTGAATATACCTATGCATTGGCAGCCCAGTATCGAGATCCCGGCGGCTTTTTTGGGCGGGTAGAGCTAAGCGGATTTGGCACCTATTTCTTTGACCAAAGTAATGTTGCCAAACAGGATCCATTTTTTTTAGTCAACGCTCGCATTGGCTATGAATTCGATGATTTTGCCCTCTATGCCTACGCCAATAATCTGTTTGACCAAGATTATTTCTCAAGCGCTTTGAATACCGGAACTGGAGATTTTTTAGGTTCTCCAGGCGACGGCAGAGTGGTGGGTGTGCAGCTTAGGGCAAGTTTTTAACTGAGCTTTCTCATTCATTCTCAATGGGTTCGGCGATCGCCACGATCTTCACCTTTACCTGGATATTAATCTCAACCCCATGGCACACGGTGCCATGGGCAGGTTGATCAGTGCCGAACTCATTTTACTGCCGCTTATTACAGTACTTTTGGAGAGAATCCCATGGCGCTTGCAATCATCGTTGGCGGGCTGGTCACATCGTTTATTTTTACCGTAATCGTTTTGGTCTCGTGGGTTTTTGCCCCAGAAGCCTGGTTATCAGATTTAACGGAAGGACGGGTCAAACCACCTAAAAACACGAAAACTCACATCGTATTTCTAAGTGTCCTGATCACCGTATGTGCAGGTCCACTCATTACAGCGTGGTGGGTGGGTGCAATGCATGACGCTAGTTTTTATGAGCGATCGCTTGCCGCTTGGCTAGTGATAGTGATCCTCAACATCATTGATTTAATTGTGATTGATATCGCCATCTATATGTGGGTTTATCCTTCATGGATGAAGGTTGAAGGCATCGAACCCTTACATCAAGTTTGGCCCCATGCGAAAGGAGCACTTATTGGTTGCTCAATCTTCGGTATTCCTATTGCCTTAATTACAGCAGGAATCACAACCTTCGCATAGCCAATTTATATCGCCCCAAGTCGCCCAAAGAGAAGGTTTGATCGTCCTTAAATAAGGGGCAAAAGATAGGAGTCAATATCAAAGGTTTGGAACGTCCAGGCATAGGATAAGCGCGATGGATGGCGGGGGTGACCGTCTTTTCGTAAGGGTCCAAAGTGTAACCAGCAGATGTTTTGCGATCGCACTTTATTAGCAATTAAAGATAGCGATCGCCTCAAATACTCCCGAGTTTTAATATCGCCACCCCACGCAGCCCAAAACGTTACTGCCCCATATTTCTTCGCGCTAGACGCGATGATTTCTGCATTTCTGCCCACTAAGGACATATCAACGCACTGGGGCAGCTCCTTTGGATTTGTTGAGCGTAGGGAGTATAAGTTCGCCACAATAAAGCCGTCAAAGCCATTGCTTAAAGCTGCCTTACCTATTTTTGAAATCGTCACGTCCGATTTATTTTGATTGGCTTTACTGGGATTCAGCCCAAGCACGAGTAAGTTTAACTTTCCCTGTTTCCCGATTACAAACCGGTGTCGATCTTCAGCGTCACAACGATAGATATCAAACATTGATTAACGCCGACTTAAATCATGTCAACTTAACGAGTATTTGACCTTAAAAAACTACGACCGAATTTGTACCGGCATAATTAAATGGGTCGCTTTTGTACCTCCCAATGGCGTTACAACCACTGGCGACGTGGGCGTATTCAACTGCATTTGCACTTCCGTTACGGTCAAATTCTTGAGCGACTCCATCAAATATCGTACGTTAAAAGCAATATCTAACCCATCGCCCGAAATCTGCACCGAACTAATCGTTTCTCGCCCGCTGCCCACATCCTGAGCATCAGCTGACAGGGACACCGACTGGGCAGTGTCGTCAATTTCAAACTTCACAATATGGTTACTGCGCTGATCCGCTAGCACCGCAATACGTTCCAAAGAGCCTAGGAGCGATCGCCGGTCAATGGTCACCTGTCGCTCAAACTGCCGGGGAATCAACTGGTTGTAGGCCGGATACTGACCATCTAACGTGCGACTGGTTAAGTACGAATCCCCACACTGAATGGCCACCTGTCCTCGCTCCAAATAAACCGCCACCGGCTCCTCCGACTGCTGTGCCGCCACAATCCGCTCCAGCTCCCGCAGCGCCCGACCCGGCACCGTCACCTCAAAAGCTTCAATCTCCGCATCCTCCGGCATCTCCGTTTGCACCACCGCCAACCGGTGCCCATCCGTTGCCGCAAACTCCAGCCCTTCACCGCTAATGGACAAATGCACCCCCGTAAGCACCTGCTTTGTCTCATCGGAACTGGCGGCAAATAAAGACCCTCGCATTCCTTCTAGCAATCCTTCCGCAGGCAAATATACCGCCTCGCTATCTTCCACCACCGGCAGGCTGGTAAATTCCTCAGCCCACAAGCCTTGAATTAGATATTTTCCCGATAACGCTGATAGGGTCACCGATTGATCTTCGGTCACTTCCAAAGACAAACTCCCGTTCGGCAAGCGAGTCACAATATCCGACAGCAATTTAGCTGGTAGGGTAATTTCCCCGGACTGCTCCACTTCGGCGGAAAAACTGGTTTGAATCCCCAAGCTCAAATCAAATGCCGTTAAGCTAACGCGCTGGGTGCCCGCATCACACACCATCAGCACATTGGCTAGCACGGGGTGGGTGGGGCGAGATGGAACTGCCCGACTAACCAACGACAAGTTGATGTTGAGATCGCTTTGGGAACACAGCAGTTTCATAGGTCAAGAATTTGAAACGTAGTTTTTAAAGCGCAATTCACTTGAAGCGCAGTTTTAAGCCTATCTAAGGCTTGAATTTAAATCGGATTTTAATCTAAATTTGAATACTATTGTAATGTTTCTAGCCTATTAAAAATCTAAAATTCACCCTTAAAAACTTTTAAAAAGCCTTTTAATTTTAGCTTTTATCTATTGATTTTGATTTATCCATCAACTTAAATTGGAGTTTTTAGAGAAGATTTCTCTGTCTAACTTTTTTAAAAATATCGCAGAAATTTTATACGCATCGCTTTGAGAAAAGCGGCAAATCCAGTGCATTGGCTTTTGGGTGTTTCCATTGGAGCTTGCTAGATTTACTTTGTCAACTGTTCAAAAAAATACATTTTTTCTTTCTACAGTAATTGTCTTTTTTAAAAATAGATCTCGCAGTAGTAGGGCCTGTGGAAACTGGGGAAAAGATCTCAAAAGCTTATGGATACTTGATCCCAGCAATCGCTCTCTGTGGAAATACTGTGGAAAAAAACGTAGACTTTTCCACAGAGTATTTATACTCACTCAATCTTTTCCACAATTTGGTCAAATTTTTCCACAGCAACATCAAAGTTTTCCCCGGAAAAAAAGCGTTTTCCACAGGTTTTCCACAGGTTTTCTGGGATTTTTTGTTGTTTTCCACAGGTTAAACGGATAGTTTAGTCACACTTATTTACGATTTTGAGGGTACCTGGTGTCAGTTTGGTCAAAAACAGAATGGCGATCGCAGCTAATGGCGATCTATCGGTGGGGGTTTCTCCCAGAAGCCCAAAAGGGTGATCGCCGGTTTTGGGGCGTGTTGATGATGGCGATCGTTTTGGCGCTGGGGTTAGGGTTTTGTGCCCTAAGGGCAGGGCTGTCGGATCCCCACAGTGTCCAGGACGACGCCCGCCAGCATGTTTTTTGGATGGCGCGGTTTGTGAATCCAGCGGCTTTCCCCAACGACCCCATTGCCGACTACTTCCAAACCGTCGCTCCGTGGGCCTATCAGGGGATTTACCGGCTGGTGTCTGTGGTCATTGACCCCTTTGTTTTCAATAAACTGCTGCCCATGGCACTGGGGCTGGTGGTGGCAATTTACAGCGTGATGTTGGGCTGGCTGATGATGCCAGTACCAGTGGCGGTAGCATTGGGGGCAATTTTCCTGCAAATTAATCTATGGTTGCGGGACGATTTGGTATCGGGCACGGCGGTGGCGTTTGTGGTGCCGTTAATGTTGGCGGTTCTGGTGCATGGCTTGCGAAATCAACGGTTGCCCCTAACGATCGCCCTGCTGCTGCTGGCAGGCACCTATCCCCAGTGCGCTTTGGTGATGCTAGGTACCCTAACTTTGGGAGCGCTTCCGGGCTGGTGGGTCATGAAGCGATCGCCCCGCCAAACTCAGATTACAGTGGCGATCGCCTGGGGCGTGGTGGTGCTGGGTCTGTTGCCCTTTTTACTGCGCGATAATCCCTTTGGACCGGTGATGCAAGCTGCCGAAGCGCAAACCTTGGGTACCTTTGCCCCCAAAGCCTGGTCTAGCTTTTTCACCGGTGACAGTTGGAATTTTTGGGTGTGTGGACAGCGAAGCGGCATCTTACCCCAAGAATGGTGCCGATTAATGTCAAACCACTCGGTGCTCTTAGTGCCAATGTGGTCCATCTTTTCCTTAGCTTTACCGGCCTTGATTAGCTTTCGCCGGTTGTTTCCCTTAAGTGTTTACCTGCAGCCTGCAAGCCGTTTAATGGGGCAATTACTATTATCATCTCTGGTCTTTTTTTCCCTAGCTCATCAGTTTCTATTTCGCTTACATTTACCAAACCGATATACGGAACATAGCCTGCGCATTATTACTGCTTTGGCTGGGGGAATTGCGATCGCTGTTGTTTTAGATCGCTGTATGCGAATTTTTCTAAATCCTGAAAAGGCAACGATGTTCTCAAAATTAGGTGGAATATTGGGGATAACAATTGCCTTAAGTGCTTTACTTTACCCAGTCGCCTTAAACGCAAAAAACTATGATTTTCCCACTACAAACTATACCGCTGGTATTCCTAGCCTCCATCAATTTTTAAGGAGGCAACCTAACAATATCTTAGTGGCCTCTTTAGAAAAAGAAGCGGATAATATTCCTGCTTTAGCTAAGCGGTCAATTTATGTGGGGTCTCAGGGATATATCTTGCCTTACCACAAAGGATTTTATGAAATGATGGTAGGACGATTGGGTGAATTAACGGATGCTCAGTATAGCGATCGCTGGGATAAAATTAATCAATTTCTCTTAGCAACTAAGATTACCCACTGGCTAATTAACCGTGCCAGTTTCTCTGAAAGCTACCTAGATTCGAAGCAATTTCGACAATTTAATTTAGGAAAAAATATTCGCAAGAATCTTAAACAGGGGCTACAGCCAGTTTTACCAGAAGTTTTAGATGATTGTAGCGTTTGGCAAGAGAATGATCTGGTATTAGTAACTGTCGACTGTGTTATTAAAGTGGGACTTTCTTAATAGTAAATATCTCGATTTCTTCCTGGTTTTCACCATATTTTCCCTGGGAAAAGGCCTAGCCATCTGATTCTGAAATCCTTTGCTCTAAACAAAAAGTATTTCAGGATCACTGCTACCAAACCCGCTCTACTCTCCCAGAACACTTGTATTCTGCTGAAACAGGCACTATTGTCTTCGCCAACTCTTCGCGAGCGGTAGGTGCAGGGCTTATTGACCTACGATTTTGATTTTTGGGTAGCCTACCCGAACCTGGCAGCAGGTCTCCTATTTGATTTGAGAAGGACCATACAATGCCTTATGCGAGGCGCGACCATCGCAACGCCAACGACGTTTCCAGCGAGAAGTGGGCTCCAAATCGCACTGGTATTGTTCCTGACGGCGGCGCTCCAAGATATTCTCTTGACTGTCAGTGCCGTGGCGATCGCGATAAGAGATCGCCGCCCGTCTGCTCTTCTGCGTGGCGGGCTAAATGACTCAATACCGCAATTGTGCGATCTACTGTCATCGCCGAAAATTTTACGGTTGGATAGGTGGGAATTATTGGGTTTTGTACCCGCCGCAACTGATCCGTAATTTTCGGGAGCGCCGCGATCGCCACGGACGAATCTAGGGCGTGTCATCAAATACGAGCTAGAAGACTAATGCAGTGGGGAGTAC
>CALCTI010000527.1 GCA_937894105.1 uncultured cyanobacterium | reverse complement strand
AGGGCGTCGGGGTGGGCTCTATTTCGTAGGCTTCCTGTTGCTGAATTTGGTTGTGGGAATTGCAGAAAACCTCCGGTGCTTTAAAGGGGCGATCGCTATTTTGATAAGCAATCACCAAGCAGCGATCACCCACGGTTCCCAGGCGCGCCGAGCCGCCGTTTAGAATAAATTCTCCTTTTGGCGCAGGAATAGCGTAGGTGATCCACCGTTCCCCGTTACGCAAATTAATCAAATGCACTTGTTCGTAAGGATCCAGCCCTGCCGCCGCCATTAGATCCTTCCCAATGCCCACGCTGCCGTTGTAATTAACGTCTCCAGCGGTGACGTGAACCCCATGAATTTTGGCAGACACAAAGGTTTTCATATAAACGCTGCTTGATCGTTTCGATAACGGGCACGAACACTCTATATTACAAAACTGGGCTGCCCCTCTAACAAGGGGGAACTAAAGGGGGATCCTACCCAATACGCTGCGGTCTAACGTCTTAATTTGGCTATAACGGCTCCATTTGCATCTACGGCTCCATTTGCATCTTTAGAGATTGCAAGCTGCGATCGCAATTTTGCTGTATCCCCCAACCTCCCCTTATTAAGGTACTTTTTTGCACCTTTTGGTGGTATTTGAATGGAACCTATGGCGTCGGTAATTGGGGTTGATTTGGGGGGGACCGCCATTAAGCTAGGGCGGTTTACCGAGGATGGTAAGGCGATCGCGGGGCTAACGGTGCCCACGCCCCAACCGTCCACGCCGGAAGCGGTGGTGGAGGCGATCGCCGCGGCGGTACAAAAAATTGATCCGGACCGAGGGGCGATCGCCATTGGGGTAGGCACCCCCGGTCCTGCCGATGGGGACGGTCGTATTGCTCGCGTGGCGATTAATTTGGCAGGCTGGGAGAATGTGCCCCTGGCAGATTGGCTGGAGGAAAAGACCGGGCGATCAGTGGTACTAGCCAATGACGCTAACTGCGCTGGGCTGGGGGAAGCGTGGTTGGGAGCCGCGCGCAATTTCCAAGATTCAATTATGTTGACCCTGGGCACCGGTGTGGGCGGCGCGGTGATCCTTAACAGTCAGCTATTTGTGGGGCGACATGGGACCGGGGCGGAGTTGGGGCTGATTACCCTGAATCCCGAGGGGCATCCTTGCAATAGTGGTAATCGGGGATCTTTGGAGCAACACGTGTCGGTACAGGCGGTGCGGCGGCGCATGGGGATGGAGCCCCACCAGGTGGCAGAGTTGGCCGCTCAGGGAGATCAGCGGGCGATCGCCTTTTGGGAAGAATACGGGCGGGAGCTGGCGGCCGGGTTAGCTAGCTTAATTTATGTGCTAACTCCCGAAGCGGTGGTAATCGGCGGTGGCATTAGCGCTAGCCTGGACTTGTTCTATCCCAGTATGATTTCAGAATTAGAAGCTCGAGTTTTGCCCAGCTCCCGCGAAGGACTGCAAATTATCCCGGCGCAATTGGGCAACCGGGCGGGCAGAATCGGGGCAGCTAAGCTAGCTTGGGAAAAGTTTTCAAACGCGATAGCCTATTGACACTAATGTCATTAGTCCTGTGGGGTGTAACGGTCCCGAACTAATGATTTTTGAATGCGTTAATGTTGCGATCGCTGTAGTAGAGGGAAAGTGAAAGGTATATGGGCGGTTTATATTCTGGATTTTCTTGTTCACGCACACGACGTTCCATTAACGCTCTGATCCAGGATGATTCCTCAGGGCGGCGCGCTTTCGAACTGCCCGGAGCTAAGCCCCACTATCGCCCAGATCGCCCCGGTCAAGTAAATCATATTGCCTTGGATCTGGCGTTAGATTTTGACAAACAGTCCTTTAACGGCACTTGCACCATTACCCTCACCCCGGTGCGCGACGCCATCAAAACCCTGGAGCTAAATGCCGTAGACCTGATTATTCAGTCGGTGTCTATTGATAAAGCCGACACACCTTTTTCCTACGATGGGGAAGTGTTGCGTATTGATGTGTCTGGATTAGAAACGCCACTGGCAGTGGGTACGGAGGTGATGGTGTCGATCGTCTTTCACGTGGATAATCCCCGGCGTGGTTTGTATTTTGTGGGACCGACGGCGGATTATCCAGATAAGCCAGTGCAGGTTTGGACCCAGGGGGAGGATGAGGATTCTCGGTATTGGTTCCCCTGTTTTGACTATCCTGGGCAACTGTCCACGTCGGAATTGCGGGTCAAGGTACCGAAGGGGATGACGGCGATTTCCAATGGGGAGTTGGTGAAAAAATCAACTCGGGGTAAGTCGTCCACGTTCCATTGGAAGCAGTCGGAGATTCATCCCAGCTACTTGATCACCCTGGCGGTGGGTAAGTTTGTGGTGGAAGAAGATGAGTGGCGCGGCAAGCCGGTGACCTATTACGGCATTCCGGAGCAGAAAGAGGGGTTGCGATTGACCATGGGTCGAACGCCGGAGATGTTGACCTACCTTAGCGATATTTTTGGCTACGAATATCCGTTCCCGAAGTATGCCCAGGTAATGGTGGCGGATTTTATTTTTGGGGGCATGGAAAATACGTCGGCGACGTTGTTGACGGACCGGTGTTTGCTGGATGAGCGGGCGGCGATCGATGATTATCGCTGCGAAAGTTTGGTGGTCCACGAGCTGACTCACCAGTGGTTTGGGGATTTGCTGGTGATCAAACACTGGTCCCAGGCTTGGGTGAAGGAAGGCATGGCCACCTATAGCGAGGTGCTGTGGTTGGAGCATACCCGCAGCGCTGAGGATGCGGCCTACTACCGGCTCGGGGAGGCGCGAAGCTACTTGGCGGAGGATCGGGGGCAGTATCGGCGACCCATGGTGACTAATGTGTATCGGGAGGCGATCGAGCTTTACGATTCCCATATTTACGAGAAAGGCGGCTGTGTTTATCACATGATCCGCGCGGAGTTGGGGGATGAGTTGTTCTGGCGAGCCATCCAGCATTTTGTGAATACCCATGCCCATAGTTGTGTGGAGACGGTGGATCTGTTGCGGGCGATTGAGGAGAGCACCGGTCGCAATTTGGAATTTTTGTTCGATCAGTATGTGTTCCGAGGCGGTCATCCCGATTACACGGTGGCATATCAGTGGGATGGGGAAAGTAATTTAGCGAAGGTGACGATTACTCAAACCCAGGCGAAGGATGATAATGATCGCCCGAACCTCTTCGACCTAAAAATTCCCATCGGCTTTGGCACGGTGACGAAAGCCGCAGAGGAATCGAGCAAGGGAAAGAAAAAAAGCAAGAAAAAAGCAGCGCCGACGGTGACGGTGAATGCTATGACCGTGCGGGTGAGCGATCGCCAACAAAGTTTTTATATTCCCTTACCTGCCAAGCCAGATTTCATCAGCTTTGATGTGGGGAATCACTGGTTAAAAACGGTCACCTTGGAATATCCCTTGGCGGAGTTGAAAGCCCAGTTGACCCATGACCCCGATGTGTTGGGGCGGGTGACGGCAGCGGGGGCGATCGCCAAGAAGGGATCCTTGGAAGCGTTAGATACGTTGGCGGACTGCTTGATTAATGAGCCCTTTTGGGGCATCCGGGTTGAGGTGGCAAAGGCGCTGTCGGGGATTCCGCTGGATAAGGTTTTGGATGCTCTCAAGCCCGGTCTCAAAGATCAAGATGCGCGGGTGCGGTTGGCGGTGGTCCAGGCGATCACCAAACTTAAAACCCCCGAGGCTTACAAAGCGATCGAGCCCATCGCAAAGAATGGGGACGCGAGCTATTCCGTAGAAGCGTCGGCGTTAGCCGGGATTGGTACCCTGGCGAAAGCGACGGCGGTGACGGCTCCTAAACCTCTGATTAGTCGCGCCCTCAAGGTATTAAAGTCGGCGCTGAAAGAGCGAGCAGGCTGGAACGAGCGAGTGCGTGTTGGCGCACTTCAAGGGGTGGCAGCCATCAATAATTCCGTCGAAGCCCTAAAGCTGGTATTGAGCTACACCGCCTCCGGAACGCCCCAGCCGTTGCGCTTAGTGTCCATTCGGGCAGTGGGATACATTTCCACCGGGCAAGAGGACAGTCAGGTGACCACCATTCTGGACGCTTTGGCACAGCTTAGTCGGGAAGAGTTTTTCCTGACCCAAATGTCCGTGGTGGGGGCACTGGGATCCATGGAAACCCCCAAGACGATCGCCCTTCTCCAAAGCCTGGGAGACGCCACCTCAGACGGTCGGGTGCGCCGTGCCTCGGAGGAAGCGGTGCGGCGGGTACAGGGGCGGATCAAAGGCAACCCAGGAATTCAGCTTTTGCGAGACGAGTTGGATCAGCTTAAGCAGTTGAATCAGACTTTGCGATCACGCATCGAAAAGCTGGAAGCGGAAGAGGAAACCGCCAAAAAGTAACTGATACCAAATCCGCTTTAACTACCCCAAGATGATGGTTTTAGCTAAACCCTTATTCCGAAAGCCCTAGCACTCATTGGTCTATCTTTGCGAAGTTGGAGTTAATATTCCGGATTTGGTATGAATCTTTTGCTGACCCAATTGGGTGCGTGTCACAAGCGGGGCGATCGCGGCAAATTAGCAAGTTAGGCTAAATTGAGCGAGTAACCCCTGTTAAGCGTTATCGTCCCGTCTTCAACTTTGTAGCGATTTTTTATCGCGATCTTCCATGTCTATTTACAAGCGTTTCCGTGCCGGTTGTTTGGGAATTGCCTTTAGTGCCTTAGGAACCGCTCCGGCGATCGCCCGCCCGGTGCCAGCGGAAACCGAGCCCGCTGCCATTATTCAAATTGCGCAAGTGGACGAGGCCGCCGAGGACTCCACCAGCGCCCCGCCACCAGGAGAAGGGGCAACGGATGAGATAGGAGCACCTTCATCCCCAGCGCCAGGATCAATCATTTCTGTGACCACCGGCGACATTGTGCTGCTAGATGAGGGCCAGGGAGCAAAATCGCCCCTTCGTTTAGCCCCCCAAGCCGGCAATCGCACCCAACTAGACACGGATATTTCCATTAACGTCACCACGGAAATTGATGGGCAAACAGCTCCAAACCCCGGCTTTCCATCCATTGGAATGCTGTTGGGAATTGAAGTGGTTGAGGTAGACGAAGCGGGTCAAATTACCTACAACATCACCTACGACGACATCAGCATGGGCGATGACACGTCTTTTCCCCCGGAAGCGCGGCAAATGATTGACGATGTGTTTCAGCAGCTTAAAGACCTAAAACTGGTGCTCGTGGGGGACGATCGCGGTCGGGTGCTGGCGGCAAATGTGGAAGCACCGGAAGGATTAAATCCGTTCCTGGTGCAAATGCTCGATAGCTTATCCCAGTCCATGAAGCAGGTGTCGGCTCCCCTGCCGGAGGAGGCGATCGGCATTGGGGCGCGGTGGTCCATTACCGGTTCAGTAACGGCAGGGGGATTAACCTTTGAGCAGACAGCAATTTATGAGCTGGTGGAACGGGAAGGCGATCGCTTCACCGTCACGGTAGAAGTGGAGCAAGTCGCCGAGCCCCAAAGCGTTGGTCCAGCCGGTATCGCCGTGGAGCTGACAGACTACAGCGCCAGCGGCAACGGCAACCTAGTGATGGATATTGGCTACCCAGTCCCCATTAGCGGCTTGTTCGACCTAATTTCCACGACTCAACTCAGCCCATCCCACCTTGATCAAGTGATTGTTAGCCGCGCCGAGGTGCGAATGGAGCTTAACCAGAAATAGCGGCACGTAAAATCGTGACCGTTAAATAGCGGAACACAAGGTAAACGGTTCGTTTTACGCACCTTGCGCCCCTGGACTGTAATAGTTGGGGGCGATTTTTATACGGACTTTAGGAGCGATTTTCGGCGTTGATTTCGTCGAGAATTTCCTTCGCCCCTTGCCCTTTGACGCGATCGCCCAGTTTGCCACCCATCGCTTCTGCATTGCCCACGGGACCAGAAATCGTATCCTTAATCAGCCGCTGCCCGTCAACGCTGGCCACCAATCCCACCAGAGTCAACGTGCCATTTTCAATAGTGGTATTGACCCCAATAGGCACCTGACAGCCCCCTTCCAAGGTACGCAGAAACGCCCGCTCCGCAACGCAACGCAACTTGGACGGCTCATGCTCAAGCACCTTCAGCACGTCGAGAATTTCCTGGTCGCCGCTGCGGCATTCAATGCCCAACGCGCCCTGACCCACCGCGTGCAGGGACACCTCCGGTGGCAAAATTTGGTCA
>CALCTI010000526.1 GCA_937894105.1 uncultured cyanobacterium | reverse complement strand
CGCTGATTGAGGATTCATCCAGTCCCACCGTCGAGCCGACCGCCGTTCCTAGCGTAGACTCTAAATCCTCATCCATATCGCTTCCCTGCTGCCCCAGTAGCGCCTCTCGCTGTAACCGATAATCATCAGCCCGTTTCTGGTCTCCCATGGCCACACAGGCCACCTGCAAATTCTGTAGGGCCTGCGCCTCCACCTCCAAATCGGGAATCAGCCGCGCCACCGTCAACCGCTGTTGATAATATTCAATGGCCTTAGCGTAGTTCCCCTCCGCATCATAAGCCACCCCCAAGGATCCCAAGGTTTGCTCCTCGCCCCGTAAATCTTTCAGGGCCCGCATCACTGACAGCCGCTGCTTACAGTATCGAATCGCCTCATCCAGGTTGCCAATATGACAAGCCGCATTAGCCAATCCGCGCAACACCTGCCCCACGAGGTGGTCATGTTCGATCGCCCGTGCCTTCGATCACAGCGACTCATAGGTAGCGCTCGCCGTCTCATAAAACCCAGCAGCGTAAAACGTATTCCCCAGATATTACAACACCTGCTGCTCCGCTTCCGAGACCTTCATGGCACGCACCAGGGAAACCCCCTTTTCCTGGGCAGCGATCGCCTGCTGGAAATCCCCCAAATTCTTATAAGCCAACCCCAAATTATTCAACACCGCCACCTGGCTACCCTCATTGCCCAACTTCTCAGCAATTCTCAGGCTTTCTTCCTGATACTTAATCGATTGGCGGTAATCATGTAAATGTCGCCACGCATTACCCAAATGATTAAGCGCTTGCTCCTGGGACGAAAAATCCTCATGGCGACGGGCCAACCCCAGCCAAACCTCAGCCCACTCCACAACCTCCGAATAATTTCCCAATGCGTAATGGCACAGCACCACCCCCCGCAGCGCCTTACTTTCATAGCGAGGAACATTTAACCGCTCATAATGCCCGCGCGCCTCGGAAAAGGCCCCCAACGCCGCACCAAACTCTCGCTCACCGTGGTAAGCCACCCCCTCTCGCAACAAACGCTTTGCCAGCTTTTGGGTCTTTTGCGCCTCCTCCATGGGAGGCTCCCCTGAATCTGTCATTGTTTGTGTATCAGTAACAACCATTGTCCCCACACAACGCCGAAGCTAAGGTGACCTAGCTCCATTGAGAGCCAGCATTTACCTAAAAGCCCTTCTCCTATGACAGCTTAAATGTTGTCCAACTGTAGAATCAGGTTTAATTAGGCTTACCGTGTCTTAATGGATACACACTTCCTTATTGGTATCACCACAAAAATTACCACGAAGCGTTATTCCAAGGGAGTCGACACAATACTTCCACTTTCATTCTATAAGAATTTGTTGGCAGCAACCGATACGCCTCCCTTAAAATTGACGCTCAAAAAACAATACCATCGTGACTTTTCGAAAGTGTCCTGAAGGCTACCTAAAGACTTCCAGAAATCTTTAGACATAAGCAAATAAATAAAACCGCAATTAAAGGGCAATAGCTTAGGCAACACACCTCCCCTAGGGATGCCCATAGAGTCCAACAAACTCCTGGACTCAGACTTGCAAAAATCCCTAAAAAAAGCCGTGCTAGGATCACCCTAGACAAGAGCTGCAGGGCAGTATGAGTAAAGTTATACCGTGCTGCTCTTAAGCTTAGAAATTTAAATATTGAGTTTAAGCATAGATATGGAACTACACGAATTTGGCACCTTGGTTATGCTCTTAAGTCCTGGGCTTTTGCTGTCAGCCGTTGTTATGGGAATCTTCGCCGCTGGGGGGTAACACCCTCAAAATTACTTTTTTTGAACTGTTATAAAAACAAGCACCACCGACAAAAAAGTGTTTGAAAGGGTCTGATTAGGCTGATGTGTTAAGTCCGAATTTAACGTTGAATTTAATTCGGTGAACCTAAAGTTTGAAAGCTTTTTTGTTAAAGATCTTTCAAAGGCTATCGATTTACTGGTCTGCTTTGTGAAGTGCAGCAAGTCGAGATAGGTCGATGCACCGTAGATGCGATCGCTCCATCTAGAAAAGTCACCGTATTTCCAGCGAAAAAAAGAGCCCCCTTGCGGATGTATCAGAGCATATTTGCCAGCATATTCAAGCTTACTGATTAACGAGAGTATGTTCAGGCAATCGGTTGACACCCGGGGCGAACGGCGTGAACGTAATCCTGCCCAGAGATGGGCAAACCGCGCCGATCCTTTGCTAAGACCGGGTCGCCCCAACCCACCTGTAAGACAATTTCAAGAAAATTATCCCGTTCGTGCTTCTTCAAAGTTGCCCACTGCTTTTCCCGCATTAAGAACTGAACTTCAACAGGATCAATGGGTTGATAGTGACGCCCTTGGGCATGTTCGAGGTGAAGCTCCATATGGGCCGTAATATCGCACCAAAACTGATAAACGGTCTGGAGATAGTCTTGAAGTTTCTGAATGTCCTGGGGCAAGGCGATCAGGTGGTCATGTAGCCGAGGAAAGGTGAGTTGCTTTTGGTGCAAGCTGGCTGTTTGCCACACAAGTCCGGAAATTTGGGCACGTTGCTGATAGTCATGAACGGTGCGTCGAAATCCTTGGTATGCCGAGAAACGCTGAACTCCCTCTGGATTAATGATTCGATCCACCAAAGGGTTACCGGAGACGGTGGCGTTAAGGTCCAGACGCTGTCCTTTGATACAGGCGAGGTGCTCCGCTTCTAGAATTTTGACGAGTTCTTGAGTGGTGTAAGGGCGATCGCTATTCATAAGACTTCATCGGAAATAGTGTGAAGAATATCGGGAGGTACTCCTTCCCTCCAAGGTTGTGGATTAAGCAACTCTCGGTTTCTGATTAAACTTGCTTTGGCGGCAAGTCAGCCAGAAGTTGTGCAACCCACAAGCGATTTCCATCACATCATCCAAGTAGTGATCGACCCAATTACGAAATTTCTGAACCACGATCTGACATCGCTTAATACCCCCGATTTGATGTTCCACTTCCACTCGAATCTTTGAGATTTGTCGATGAGGGTTTTTAGTCGCGCTTTGCGATCGTGGCGCTGAAACCTGTTTTCGACAAATCTTTGCCAAGCTCCATCGAAGCTGACCAAGAGCGATGCAAATTCATCGGCATTGAAACCGATCAGGCTTCGTAGTATTCGAGGCTTATTCTGAAGCTCTTCGTAGCTTATTTTCATGGTGCCAACATCAGGCTCATGCTGCTTTACTTGGTGGGCTCAGTTTTTAATTCCGATAAGGTTTAATTTCGATTGGTAATTTTGACTGGTAATTTTGACCGGGCTATATTTCCCTAACTTAGGTACAGCGGTCCGCAGACGCGCTGATGGCGGTGGACAAATCGGGAGACAGGGTGAGGGTGTAGTTAAAGCCCGACGGTCCTGAACAGTTAAAGGGACTGCGATCCACTCGAAGCGGGGAAAATGCCGTTACCGCGTTCACCACCACATTGCCGCTGCCATCAAAGCTCAGCCCATTGACGGTCAAGGTATTGGTGCGACCGCTGCCCAGCTGAGCCCGCAAATAGGTGGCTGACTGAATATTGCCCGTGGCTGGATCCAGGCGCGCTAACACCGCCGCCCGGGGACCGCCGCCGATACCGTAATTATTGAGCCAGCCATTGGTGGCAAACCGTCGGAAATCTTGGCTGGCTGCCCCTTGGGTACCGTCTACGGTAAACACGGCATATAGCTCATTGGCACCGTTCCACAGCAATCCGTGGGCTCGGCTGTCGGCTCCGGTGCTTTCGTAGGTGTTGCCCAGCCAGGTTAAGGTGCCGTTGTCGAACCGGGCTAAACGCGGATCCTGATTGTCCGCATTGATCTGAAGAAAGCCCGCCGCAAAACTGGTGGCCCCCTGGGAGGCGATCGCGTTGCCCTGGCTCGTTAAAGTGGCTAAAGCTTCAGCGCCACTCAGGGGCCCAGAGTCGGGATTATCCACACTGGACAGGACCGTTGGCGTGGGAGGTGGCGTCGGCGCGGGAGCTGGCGTGGGAGCTGGCGTCGGCGCGGGCACACCACCGGGGGGCGGCGGACCGAAATTCGGCACCGTGGTGGGCTGTCCAAAGTCTGCCCCCGTTAGCTGCACATTAATCGTATTTTGAATTACTCCCAGTGCTTCCCCGGTGGAAATTTGTCGCACCACCGTGTTGCCCGTATCGGAGGCGCTAAATTCCAAAATTACGTCGCTTAGGCTCAATCCGCCGCCCAGCTCAATAATGTCTGCCCCCCGTTCAAAGTCGGCCACCACATCACTAAGGGTGTCGAGGGGATCCCCTGCCACCGGTCGCAGAACAAAGCGATCGCGAACCGGTACGCCAAACAACGTATAGCCCCCCAGGTCACCGGAACCCACATCCGCCCACAGGTCACCAACGACTAACTCGTCTCCCTGTCCCCCAAAGACCGAATCGTTATCGCGCCCGCCAAAGACCGAATCGTTCCCCAGGTTGCCGCCCACAAAGTCATTGCCCAAGTTGCCGTTGATAATATCGCCGTCGCGTCCCCCCAGCAGAAAGTCCCCGTCCATGCCGCCAAAGATGGAGTCATTGCCCTGGTTACCAAACAGGGAATCGCGCCCTCGGTTACCAAATAAAATATCCGTACTTTCCAACCCTCGGGCAAAGTCATCGCCGCTGCCCCCAAAAATGGTGTCGTTAAAGGCGGTGCCCGTCAGCACGTCGTTGCCGTCGGTGCCAATGCTGTTAAGGTTGCGGCGATCGCCCGACAGCCCCCGGCGATCCTCTGGTGGGTTCAATAGGTTTAGATCGTCCCCTGGGGAGCTGATGGGGATGGGCGTAATTAGAATCTCTGGGGCGATCGCCAAATTCGACTGGGATTCAGAAGGCGGGTCCAGTAGCCAATCCGTAGCCGTTGAGGTGGCGCGACTAGACGGGCTAGAAGCGTCGCTTGGAGACAGGGCAAAATCAAAAAAGCTCACAAAATTTCCTCAAAACAAGCTACAAATACGATTGCAAACTGCGAACTTTAGACCGCAAACCGGTTTCTTACGAGCACCTCCGCAATTTTAAGTGCTCCGACAGAACATCTGGTGATTAGATCTCCTGGTTATTGGATCAGCTAGGTACCAAAAATCACCTGGTTATTTCCATCCAGTTTTAGCTAAAGGAAGATCAAAATAAAACGTGCTGCCCCGATGCTGCTCGCTAACTGCGACGATTTTTCCCCCGTGACGTTCCACCAACTGCTTCGTAATCGCTAATCCGATGCCGGCTCCACTGGTGCGCCTTTGGGAGGGGGGCTGCTCTCCCTGGCGATCGCGCGACACATCCCCCTGCCAAAACCGCTCAAATATATAAGACAAACTTTCCGCCGCAATCCCTTCCCCCGTGTCGGTCACTCCCAGCCACAGGCTATTTTTATCGGGATTATTTTGGGCGCGATTATTTTGGGTATTGTCAGGGCTAGGCAATTTTTCGGGGTGACTGAACTGGGGAGAAAACCGCCGCGCCCACACTGTTATCGTGCCCGTGGACGTGTGACGCAACGCATTGCTCAGCAAATTCACCAAAATCTGATGCAGGCGATCGCCATCAGCGGCAATAGGAGGCAACACCTCCGGCAAATCCACCGCCAAAGTCAACTCCGCCTCCAGCACCTGATCCCGCAGCTGATCCACCACCCCCACAATTACCCTCCGCAGCGATTCCTCCGCGATCATCTGAATAACCTTCGGAAAATGCCCCGCCTCCACCTTCGACAACTCCTGGGTATCGCGCACCAGCCGCTCCAGCCGCCGCGTTTCCCGAACCAGTCGTCCATATAACTCCGGTGACGGATCAATGGCATCACTAGCCAGCTCTTCTAAATACCCTCGCATCACCGTCAACGGCGAT